>DAOLDO010000205.1:0-8897 GCA_035327325.1 Chloroflexaceae bacterium
GCAACGGGCGAGTACGACGCCGCCGCCGGCGCCTACCTCGTGCGCGAGGGCGACGCCCACGCCTGGCCCGAGCTGCTGATCGGCGGGCGCTGGGTCGCCTTCGAGCCCACGCCCGCGCGGCCGCTGCCCGAGCGCGGCCAGGGCGCCGTCGTCGCCACGCCCGAGGCCGCCCCGGCCCCCGCCCCCGAGGCCCGGCCGGCGCCGCCGCCCTGGGGCGCCCTCGGGCTGGCCGGCGCGGCCGCGGCCGGCGGCCTCGGCTGGCTCGCATGGCGCCTCACGCGCAGGCCGGCGCTGGAGCGGGCCCAGCTCAGGCTGGAGCGCATCGGGCGGCGGGCGGGGGTGGCCTGGCCCACCGGCGCGACGCTCCAGGAGTACGGGCGCCTCCTGGCCGCGCGCGGCGCGGGCGACGGCGCCCTCGCCGAGCTGATCGGCCTGATCGAGGGCGCCCGCTACGGCCGGCGCCCCCTCGGCCCCGAGCAGGCCCGCCGCCTCAGGCGCGCCGCCGACAGGGTGCGGGCCGGCCTCAGGCGCAGCCCCGGCCCGAGGGACAAGTAGGAAGGAGCCCCCGATGTACGCCCCCGCCGCCGACCGCTACGAGCGCATGGCCTACAACCGCTGCGGGCGCAGCGGCCTCAGGCTCCCCGCCATCTCCCTGGGCCTCTGGCACAACTTCGGCGGGGTGGACCGCGAGGAGGAGGCCAGGGCCATGGTCCGCCGCGCCTTCGACCTCGGCATCACCCACTTCGACCTGGCCAACAACTACGGCCCGCCCCCCGGCTCGGCCGAGGAGACCTTCGGGCGCCTGCTTCGCGCCGACCTGCGCCCCTTCCGCGACGAACTGGTGATCTCGACCAAGGCCGGCTACTTCATGTGGCCGGGGCCCTACGGCGAGTGGGGCTCGCGCAAGTACCTCGTCGCCAGCCTCGACCAGAGCCTGCGGCGCATGGGCCTCGACTACGTGGACATCTTCTACTCGCACCGGCCCGACCCCGACACACCCCTCGAGGAGACCCTGGGCGCCCTCGACCAGATCGTGCGCGGCGGCAAGGCCCTCTACGCGGGCATCTCGTCCTACAGCGCCGAGCAGACCCGCGAGGCGGCGGCGATCCTGCGCCGCATGGGCACGCCCTGCCTGATCCACCAGCCCAGCTACAGCATGCTCAACCGCTGGGTCGAGGGCGGGCTGCTCGCCGCCCTGCGCGAGGAGGGCCTCGGCTGCATCGTCTTCTCGCCCCTGGCCCAGGGCATGCTCACCGACAAGTACCTGCGCGGCGTGCCCGAGGGCTCGCGCGCCTCGAAGGCCCACGGCTTCCTGCGCCCCGAGCACCTGACCGACGAGCGCCTGGCCACCATCGGTCGCCTGAACGAGCTCGCCCTTGGCCGCGGCCAGACCTTGGCCCAGCTCGCCCTGGCCTGGGTGCTGCGCGACCCCGTGGTCACCTCGGCGCTGATCGGCGCCAGCTCGCCCGCCCAGATTGACGACGCCGTGGCCGCCCTCGCCGCCCCGCCCCTGAGCGCGGGCGAGCTGGAGCAGATCGAGGCCATCCTGGCGGGGTAGCCCTCGCCGCCCCGCCCTGCCCCGTCGCGTAGCTACGGGCGGGCGAAGTCGGGGATGCGGAAGCGCCTGCGGTAGGCGCCCGGGGCGAGGCCCGTCGTGCGCTTGAACAGGCGCCGGAAAAAGGCCGGGTCCTCGTAGCCGACCCGCCAGCTGATCTCGTCAACCGAGGCGTCGGTGCGCTCGAGCCGGCGCTTCGCGTCCTCGATGCGCAGGCGCTGGACGTAGGCGATCGGGGCGAGGCCGGTCGCGCCGGTGAAGCGGCGCTTGAACGTCCGCTCGGCGAGCGGCGAGCGCCGGATCAGCTCCTCCACCGGGTTGGCCAGGGCGAAGTTGGCATCCAGCCACTGCTGCGCGCTCCGGATGTCGCCGTCGCCGTGGTCGCGCTTGCCCTCGAACACCATGTACGGGGTGAGCCCGTCCTGGTGCCACTGCAGGGCGAAGAGCCGCGCGACCTCCTGCGCGGCGGTCGCGCCCGCGTAGCGGGCGATCAGGTAGAGCACCAGGTCGTGCCAGGTCATAGACGCGCCCGAGGTCACCAGCTCGTCGCGCTCGCCCGCGATCACCAGCACCCGCTCGGGGTGGATCGCCACCGCCGGGTGGGCGGCCGCGAAGGCGGGGGCGTAGCCGTAGTGAACCGTGGCGTCTCGCCCGTCGAAACGGCCCGTCTCGGCCAGCAGAAAGATCCCCGAGCAGGCCGAGCAGAGCAGCGCCCCGCGCTCGTGCATCCCGCGCAGCCACTCGACCAGGCCGGGGTAGCGCCCCCGCTGCCAGGCCCCGTCGCGCAGCAGCACCGAGGGGACGATCACGATGTCGGTCGTCTCGATCTCGGCGACGGCCCGCTGCACGTTGACCGGGATGCCGCTCGCCAGGACCAGAGGGCCCGCCGCCTCGCCCACGATCTCGACCCGAAACGGCACCTGCGCCCCGCCCGGGGCGCCGGGGATGCCCATCATCGCGAACGCGTTCAGCACGTCGAAGATGCCGCTGAGCGTGGAGACCACGGCATCGGGGAGCGCGACGAGGCTGACGTGGCGCTGCTGCCATCCTATAGCGGCCGGCGAGCTCGTCATCGCTGCGTGAACCTCCTGGGGCTGCCCTGCCCTCAAATGCCACCCGCGCCGGACCGGAGTCAGATGGCGTGGCATGAATGAACCGATTCTAGGCGATCGCGGCTCTGGTCCGTCAGGGGCTTTAGTCTGATTATAGACATGACGTCTGAAACACCCGACGTCACAGCTAAGGAGGTAAAGCCCGTGGAGGCACCAATGATCGATCAGAGCAAAGTTGAAGCGTTCGCCGGGCGCGCCATCGGCGACATCGCCGCCGCCTACACCGGCGTGATGGTGAGCCTGGGCAGCAAGCTTGGCCTGTACAAGGAGATGGCCGGCGCGGGCCCGCTCAGCGCCCGCGAGCTCGCCCACCGGGCCGGATGCGCGGAGCGCTACGTGCGCGAGTGGCTGAACGCGCAGGCCGCCAGCGGCTATATCGGCTACCACGCCATGAGCGACACCTACGAGCTGTCGCCCGAGCACGCCGTCGTGCTGGCCGACGAGACGAGCCCCGCTTACGTGGCGCCCGCCTGGAACGTGCCCGCGTCAATGTTCATTGACGAGCCGAAGTCGCTCGAGGCCTTCCGCAGCGGCAAGGGCGTGGCCTGGGGTGAGCACGACGACCGGCTGCACTGCGGCGTGGCGGCCTTCTACCGCAACGGCTACCAGGCCAGCCTTGTCCCCCAGTGGCTGCCCGCCCTCGACGGCGTGGTGGAGCAGCTCGAGGCCGGCATCAGCGTGGCCGACGTCGGCTGCGGCTTCGGCCACTCGACCGTGCTGATGGCGCGGGCTTTCCCGCGCTCGCGCTTCTCCGGCTTCGACGTACATGCGCCCTCGATCGACGAGGCCTGGCACAACGCGGCCGAGGCGGGTGTCGGCGAGCGGGTCAGCTTCGAGGTCGCTCGCGCCGTGGGCTACCCGGACCGGCAGTACGGCCTGATCTGCTTCTTCGACTGCCTGCACGACATGGGCGACCCCGTCGCCGCGCTGCGCTACGCCGCCGGCGTGCTCGCCCCCGGCGGCACGGTGCTGCTGGTCGAGCCCTTCGCCAACGACCGGGTCGAAGACAACCTCTCGCTGGCCGGGCAGCTCTACTACTCCGCCTCGACCACGATCTGCGTCGCGCACGCCATCTCGGAAGGCGGGCCCCACGCCCTCGGCGCCCAGGCGGGCGAGGCGCGCCTCGCCGAGGTGGCCCGCAAGGCCGGCTTCACTCACTTCCGGCGCGCCGCCGAGACGCCCTTTAACCTGATCCTCGAGCTGCGGCGCTAGGGCACGGGTGAAGGATGAAGGCCGCGGGGCGGCGGGTGGCGATCACCTCGCCGCCCGCCGCTGTTATGGGCGCCCTGCACGCCCCGTCGGCCTCACTCCCCGGGGTAACGCAGCCCCCACGGCGCCCTGATCCGGTCAAGGGTGGTCATGACCGCGACGCTCTCGTCGAGGGGCATGGTCGCGCTCTCGGTCAGGCCGGCGCGCAGGCAGCGGTGGACCTCGGCGGCCTGGACGCTCAGGCCGCCGTCGCCGGGGGGCAGCTCGACGCGCAGCGGCTCCTGCTCGGGCCGGTGGAGGGTCATCGCGCTGGGCGGGTACCAGGGGTTCTCGATCGTGATGTAGCCCTCGGTGCCGGCCACCACGGCGCCGCGGGGCGAGAGCGTGCGCGTGGCCGCCGTCACCACGGCCTGGCGGCCGCCGGGGTAGCTGAGGATGGCGGCCATCTGCTCGTCCACGCCGGTCTCGCCCAGGTGGGCGGCGCTGACCACCTGCTCGGGAGCGCCGAGGACCATGTGGACGAAGCTGACGGGGTAGACGCCGACGTCGAGCAGGGCCCCGCCCGCCAGCTCGCGCGCGAACAGGCGGTGGCCCGGGTTGAACGGGGAGCGGAAGCCGTAGTCGGCGCGCACCAGGCGCGGCTCGCCGATGGCGCCGGCGGCGAGCATGCGCCGCAGCTCGACCATGTGGGGCCGGAAGCGCGTCCACATGGCCTCCATCAGAAAGAGGCCGCGCTCGCGGGCCAGGGCCACCACGGCGGCGGCCTCGGCGGCGTTCACGGTGAACGGCTTCTCGCAGAGCACCGCCTTGCCGGCCTCCAGGCAGAGGCGCACGTTGGCGGCGTGGAGGTTGTGGGGCGTGGCGACGTAGATGACGTCAACCTCGGGGTCGGCGGCGAGGGCCTCGTAGCTGCCGTGGCGGCGCGGGATGCCGTGCTCGGCGCCGAACGCCTCGGCTGCGGCGGCGGTGCGCGAGCCCACGGCGGCCACGGCGGCGTCGGGCAGCTGGCGCAGCCCGCGGACGAAGGCGGCCGCGATGCCGCCCGTGCTCAGGATCCCCCAGCGAATCGGCTCCATATCCGGCTGCTCCTCGGCGGGGCCCGGTTGGCGACACGGCGCCGCCCCTGGCTCCCCAGAGGGGATTGTCCCCGATCGCGCCGCCCGGGTCAAGCCGGGGCGGGGCCGGGCGGGCGCGGGTGTTGGCGGCGGCAGACCATGCGCCGAGCCGCTCCCATGGCTCCTCGCAGCGACGCCTATACATTATGCCACATTATTTGACGGCCTTATCCTTGCTCGGTATAATTAGATCCGGCTCTTTTGGTGGATAGCATCAACAGGAAGACGTCATGGATCATCCCCCAGAGGCTCGGCTTGGAAAGTATATTCTTTATGAACAAATAGGCAGCGGCACATTTGCGACGGTATACCGAGCCGTTGACACTGTGCTCCAGCGTGAAGTTGCCATCAAAATCCTCTACCCGAATCTTTACCATGACAGGAGCTTTGTCCAGCGATTTATCCGCGAAGCGCAACTTGCCGCGCGATTACAGCACCCTCATATTATCCCGATCCATGATTTTGGCCAGGAGCAGCAGCGGCTTTTTATAGCGATGGCTCTTGCTTCAAACTCTAGCGTTCAGCAGCTGTTGGAGCAGAAAGGCCAGTTGACCTGGAAGGAGGCCGTTGATATTGTAAGACCCATTTGTAGCGCCTTAGATCACGCTCACAAGAACGGCGTCATCCACCGCGATGTCAAGCCGGCCAATATTCTCATAGATAAAGACTGGCATGTGTTTCTCTCCGATTTCGGTATTGCACGCGCAGTTCAAGAGACCAGCCAAAGGTTGACCACAACCGGAGCGCTGCTTGGCACACCACTCTACATGGCGCCGGAGCTATGGGGCGGTGACGGGTCGGCCACGTCGGCAACGGACATCTATGCGCTAGGCTGTGTCATGTACGAGATGCTTGTGGGCGAGCCCCTTTTTCAAGGCTCATCAGCACTGGAAGTTATGCAAAAACATTTCGGGGGCCCCGAGCTTCCGGAAGTGTGGCCACTCTATGTGCCCAGCCAGTTAGGCCCTGTGTTGCGAAAAGCTCTTGCGTCAAGTCCCGACGCGCGGTATGCCTCGCCCATGCAGCTATTGGAGGCCCTGGTCGCCCTGCCTGGGGCGCAGATTAGCTCGTCAGAGATGTCCCAGCTTGACGAGATCCTGTCAATTCTCTCAAGGCATAAGGGTAAAGGCAAGTATCTGCTCTACCCCGAGATTAAAGAAGCCCAGATCGCACGCCTGCGCGCCATACTACCCCAGCTCACCAGTGAGGATACCATTCTCGCCTTTATTGCTTCGACCTGGTTTGGGGCGGTAGGTGATGGCATGGTTATCACCAATAAACAAATAGCGTGGCGTAACGACGCCCTACTCGTGCCAGCTGGGGTGTCACGGTACGGGCAGCTTTCCTACGAACAGCTTGCCAAAGCCGATATCACCGTGAAGGGCTACCACATCTACTTTGGCCAGGGTCTAGGCTTCAACAGCTCTGGTAATCCTCTGGGGAGCCAGAATATTTCCCAATTGCTCGTGGACCTTGCAGCGCTCATCAGGAAACAGTACAACAGCTAAGGCTGTTTCGCGGCGCCCGCCGCGGAGTGTCGCGGCAGTGCTACAATGACCTTGCAAAGAGCCGCGTCAGGTCTGTCCCTACCGTAAACCACGGCCAGGAGCGAGCGCTATGGCAGCCGCCGGCGGGAGGATCATCGTCGTGACCGGGGCGACGGGGCTTCAGGGCGGCGCCGTGGCCCGCCACCTGCTCGACCACGGCTGGCGCGTCCGCGCTCTGACCCGCAACCCCGCGAGCAAGGGCGCGCGGGCCCTCGCCGCCCGCGGCGCCGAGCTGGTCAGGGGCGACATGGGCGATCCCGCCTCGCTCCGACCGGCCTTCGCGGGCGCCTACGGGGTCTTCAGCGTGCAAAACCCCGTCATCAGCGGCCCCGAGGCGGAGGTCCGCCAGGGCAAGCACGTCGCCGACGTCGCCAGAGACAGCGGCGCCCAGCATCTCGTCTATGGGTCCGCCGGCGTCGGCAGACCCGGCACGGGCATTCCCTCCTGGGAGACGAAGCTGCAGATCGAGGAGCACCTGCGGGCGCTCGCGCTCCCGCTGACCATCCTACGCCCGATGGCTTTCATGGAGCTGATGACCGAGCAGAGGTTCTTCCCGGCAGCCGCGATCTGGCACGTTATGCGCGAGGTGATCGGGGCCTCGCGCCCCGTCGCCTGGCTCTGCACCGACGACCTTGGCGCCATTGTCGCGCGCGTCTTCGCCGCCCCCGAGCGCTTCGCCGGGCGAGAGCTGGCGCTCGCCAGCGATGTGCAGTCGCTCGCCGAGTGCCGCGCGATCTACCGCGACGTGATGGGCAAAGACCCGCCGCGCCTCCCGATGCCGGTCTGGCTCTTCCGGCGCTTCGGCTTCGTGGGCCGCGACCTGATCGCCATGTGGCGCTGGCTGCGCGCCGAGACGATTGACCTTGACGTCGCCCCGACGCGGGCGATCCTGCCGGAGGCGCTCACCGTGCGCGACTGGTTGAGCAGGCGTCGGCCGGCGCGCGGGTAGCCCCAGGCGGCGCAAGGAGAGAGTGATGATGGACGAGGAGTCCATGGCGCGCTACATCGCCGACACGTTCGCCGACGTCCAGCTCCAGTATAGCTTCGGGTACACGTTCTTCTTCTACGGCGCCGAGCGCATGCTGCCGTTCGCCACGCTCATCGGCGCCGACAACGAGCACGACCGCGTCTCGAAGCTCGATCGCCCGGGCGTCTACCGCCTGAACATCGGCGTCAGCCGGCAGACCTTCCAGGAGCTGTTTGGGGCCGGGCCCGTGGATCTGGGCAGCTACGACTTCGCGGCCCTGGACACGCTCATGCCGCACCCCGAGTACGCCGCACAGTCGTTTGTCTGCGTCCTCAGCCCCGGCGAGGCGACCCTCGCGCGCGTGCAGCGGCTGCTCGCCGAGGCGCACGAGCTAGCGGTCAGGCGGCACAACCGCCGCCAGGCGCGCTGACGGCAGACGCTCCGCGTGGCCACCCACGAGCTGGACCGGGCCCTCGACTCCATCGCCGGGCGCGCCGCCCTCTTCGAGGAGGGCAACTTCGCCCTCCGCGCGAAGGCCCTCGACGACCTCGAGTTCCACCTTATCGGCCGGCTCGACGGGCTGCTCGCGGCGAGCCCGGCCTCGAGCGAACTGGCCCGGCTCAGGGAGCGGGCCGAGCGGGCGAGGGAGCAGCTCGAGCGCGTCAACCTGCGCCTGTTCGAGCGCCTGCGGGCCGAGATCCGGGCCGGCGCGCTCAGGGGGCCGGCCTTCAGTCGTCTGCTTAGCCTATACCTCCCGCGCCGAACCCTGGGGGGAGCGCGCTCCGCCGCCGGTTATGACAACCTCGACCTCTTCGTCAACGGTCTGCTCCACCCTCACGGAGCGCCGACCACAACCACGGTGAGCCACCCCGAGATGGTCGGCTACCAGCCGACGCCGGCCCGCGTGATCTTCGAGCTGGCCTCCCGCGCCCGGC
Organism: Chloroflexaceae bacterium; assembly: GCA_035327325.1. Lineage (GTDB taxonomy): Bacteria > Chloroflexota > Chloroflexia > Chloroflexales > Chloroflexaceae > CAIWXH01. The sequence continues at coordinate 8,441 of DAOLDO010000205.1, forward strand.
CCGGCGCCCGGGATCTGTTCTACGACCTCGGCTCCGGCCTGGGCAACGTCGCCCTGCTCGTACACCTGCTGAGCGGGGCCCCGGCCAGGGGCGTCGAGCTCGAGGCGGCCTACTGCGACCACGCCGCGTCAGTCGCGCGGGGCCTCAACCTCGGGCGGGTGGAGTTTATCCGGGCTGATGCGCGCGCCGTAGACTGCGCCGACGGCAGCATCTTTTTCATGTACACGCCCTGCCGAGGCGCGATGCTCCAGCAGGTGCTGGACAACCTGCGCCGCGCGGCGCGCGGCCGAAACATCAGCCTGTTCACCTACGGCCCCTGCACCCCTGTGGTCGCCCGCCAGGACTGGCTGGCCGGCGAGGGGCAGCGGGCGTGGTCCACCGAACGGCTAGCCGCGTTCAGGAGCCTCTAGCGTCCCAGACTCACCTCCGAGCCCGTATCATTGACAGGCGGGTATAT
>DAOLDO010000206.1:0-8894 GCA_035327325.1 Chloroflexaceae bacterium
AGTACAGCTTGTCGCGCCCCGCGTGGCTGTGGGGGGCCTGGGCCTGCCCCGGCTCCAGGCAGTCCATGCCCACCAGCATGTTGGGGCTCAAGAAGATCGTGCTCTTGAACCAGCGACCCTCGGACGCGCCCACATGCTCGCTGTAGTGCGTAAAGTGGCCCACGGCTCCTCCTCGGTGCTATAATGCCAGGCACAGCCCCTTGTCGCAAGCTATCCTACCATCTCGACGGCCGGCCCGGCCGCCGCCCTTGCGCCATGTGAAGGACCAACCGATGCAGGCGATGTCCCGCCCCAGACCGCTGCTGATCTACGGCGCCGTGCTGAGCCTGCTCGCCGTCGGCGTCTTCTTCCTCCCGGGCATCGGCCCGGCCCTGCTGCAGACCAATGGCTTCGCCCCCCACGGCGTCTGCATCCTCTGGCAGCCCGGCCTGCTCTGGTTCCACGTCACCAACGACCTGCTGATCGGCTCGTCCTACGTCGCCATCGCTACCACCCTCGCCTTCCTGGTCTACAGGGGCCGCGGCGAGCTGCCCTTTCACTGGGTCTTCCTGGCCTTCGGCGCGTTCATCATCTCGTGCGGCAGCACCCACTTCGCCGAGGTGTGGACCTTCTGGCGCCCGATGTACTGGCTCTCGGGCTACACCAAGCTGATCACCGCCATTGCCTCAGTGGCCACGGCCATCGCTCTGCCCGCCCTCGTGCCGCGCATCCTCCAGCTTGTGCGCGACGCCCGCCTGTCCGCCGAGCGCAAGGCCCAGCTCGAGGCCGCCAACCTCGAGCTGGCCCAGCTCAACGCCCGCCTGCGCGAGCTCGACCAGCTGAAGAGCGAGCTCTTCGCCAATGTCAGCCACGAGCTGCGCACCCCCCTGACCCTCATCCTCGGCCCGACCGAGCGCCTGCTGGAGACGGCCGCCGGCGAGCAGCGCGCCGCCCTCGAGACGATTGACCGCAGCGCCCGTCTGCTCCAGCGCCACGTGGACGACCTGCTCGACGTGGCCCGCCTCGACGCGGGCCGCTTCGACCTGCGCCTCGCCCCTGTGGACCTTGGCCGCCTCGCCCACGGCGCGGCCGACCTCTTCGCCGCCGCGGCCCACGACAAGGGCCTGCGCCTGACCGTCGCCGCCGCCCCCGGCCTCGTGGCCGAGGCCGACGAGGACCAGCTCCAGCGCGTGTTCGTCAACCTGCTCTCCAACGCCCTCAAGTTCACCCCCGCAGGCGGGACGGTGGCCCTCTCGGTCGTCCCCGAGGGCCCCGGCGCGGCCATCAGGGTTGACGACAGCGGCCCCGGGGTGCCCGAGGCGCTGCGCCAGGTGGTCTTCGAGCGCTTCCGCCAGGCCGACGGCGGCGCGACGCGGCGCCACGGCGGCACCGGCCTCGGCCTGGCCATCGCCCGCGAGCTGGTCGCTCTGCATGGGGGCACGATCGACGTCGAGGCCAGCCCCCTCGGCGGCGCCCGCTTCACAGTCGTCCTGCCCGCCCACCGCGCTGCCGGCGAGGTCCAGCTCGCCGGCCCCGCGGCCCCGCTCACCCTGGCCGCGCCGCCGCCCCCCGCCTCGCCGCCGGAGGCGCGGCCGGAGCCAGAGGCGCCAATCGCCGCGCCAGGGCCCGAGCGCCCCCTGGTGCTCGTGGTCGAGGACAACCCCGACCTGCGCCAGTTCCTCGCCGCCGCCCTGGCCCCCGACTACGCCGTCGCGAGCGCCCCCGGCGGTCGCGAGGGCCTCGAGCAAGCCGTCGCCTTCAGGCCCCAGCTGATCGTCAGCGACCTGATGATGCCCGAGCAGAGCGGCGAGGAGCTGCTGGCCGCCGTCCGCCGCCACCCCGAGCTGCGCGAGACGCCCTTCATCGTGCTCACGGCCAGGGCCGACCCGGACCTGCGCCTGCGGCTGCTGCGGGCAGGGGCCCAGGACTACCTGCTCAAGCCGTTCGCCATGGCCGAGCTGCGGGCCCGCCTCGCCAACCTCCTGGCCGCCGCCCAGGCCAGGGAGACCCTGCGGGGCGCCCTCTCGAGCCGCGAGGCCGACCTGGCGGCCCTCTCGACCGAGGCCGCCCAGCTCTACGCCCAGGCCCAGGACGCCCTCAGGCTCCGCGACGAGTTTCTCTCGATCGCCGCCCACGAGCTGCGCACCCCCGTCACGGCCCTCCTCGGCAACGCCCAGCTCCTCGCCCGTCGCTGGCAGCGCGAGGGCTCGCTGCCGGAGCGCGACCAGCGCGCGGTGAGCGCCCTCGGCGACCTGGCCAGGCGCCTGGCCGGCCTGATCGAGACCATGCTCGACGTGACCCGCCTCGACCGCGAGCAGCTCCACGTCGCTCTGGCCCCCCTCAGCCTCGCCGCGCTGGTCGCCGACCAGGTCGAGCAGCTCCGCCCGAGCCTGGTGAGCCACCAGATCGCGCTCGAGCTGTCGGACGACCCGCTGACCGTGCTTGGCGACGCCGAGCGCCTGGCCCAGGTGCTGGGCAACCTCCTCTCCAACGCCGTCAAGTACAGCCCCGAAGGCGGATCGATCGCGGTGCGCGCGGGCGCCGGCGACGGGCACGCCTTCGTCAGCGTGACCGACCAGGGCATCGGCATCCCGGCCGACGCCCTGCCGCGACTCTTCGAGCGCTTCTACCGGGCGCCGAATATTGACCCGCGCTCGATCAGCGGGTTCGGCATCGGCCTGCACCTGGCCCGCGAGCTGATCGCCCGCCACGGCGGCGAGCTCGGCGTGACCAGCGTCGAGGGTCAGGGCAGCACCTTCACGCTGCGCCTGCCCCTGGCGCCCGAGGGCGGGTAGGGCGGCCCGCTACCGCTGGAAGGGCGCCTCGACGCCGATCTCGCGCCCGAGCTGGCGCAGGTAGTCCCGCATAAACGCCGTGCGGGCCGCCGCCTCGGCCCGGCCCGCCGCCGTGGTCATCGTGTCGGCCAGCAGCAGCAGCTTGGTGAAGAAGTGGTCCACCGACGAGGCGCCGTCGTCGGGCGCCCGGCTGACGGGGAAGGGCTCGCCGGGGACGTAGAGCTGGCGGCCCATGGTGGCGCCCAGCATCAGGCAGCGGGCGATGCCGACCGCGCCCAGAGCGTCGAGCCGGTCGGCGTCCTGCACCACCCTGGCCTCGAGGGTGGTCGGCGCGATGCCCGCCGTGAAGCTGTGGGCGGCGATGGCGTGAGCCACGGCGGGCGTCAGGGCGGCCGGGTAGCCCTCGGCGCTCAGGAAGGCCGCGGCCGCCTCGGCGGCCAGGCGCGAGGCCAGGGGGCGCTGGGGCGAGTCCTTGGGCACGGTCACGCAGTCGTGGAGCCAGGCGGCCGGGAGCACCACCGCCAGGTTGGCGCCCTCGGCCAGGGCCAGGGCCCGCGCGTTGGCCACCACGCGCCGGGTGTGCTCGAGGTCGTGGGCGGCATCGCCCGCCGCCGTCTCGTGCAGCCAGGCCGCGCAGCGCTCCTCCCAGTGGGCCAGGTCGCGGGTGTCGCTCATCGTCTCATCCTGCTCGGGCGCCTACGCGCTGACCTCCCTGTGGGCCTCGAGGCTCGTGCGCGCGGCCTCCTCCTCGGGCGTGACCACGGGCAGGCGAACCAGGACCGTCGTGCCCTGGCCGACCGCGCTGCGCACCTTGATCGAGCCCAGGTGGCTCTCGATGATCCCGTTGGTGATCGCCAGGCCCAGGCCAGTGCCGGGGGGGGTGGCGCCGTCGAGGGCCGCCTTGGTGGTGATGAAGGGCTGGAAGATCTGGGGCAGCAGCTCGTCGGGGATGCCCACGCCCGTGTCGCTCACCCACAGCTCGATCTGACCATCGCGGGGGGCAAGGCCGAGCACCAGGGTGCCGCCCTGGGCCTCAGCCATGGCGTCGCGGGCGTTGGTGATCAGATTCATCACCACCTGGGCGATCTGGCCGGGCTCGCAGAAGGTCTTGGGGACGGGCTCGTACTCGCGGCGCACGTTCACATTGGCCTTGATCAGCTGCCGCTCGACCAGGAGCAGCGTCTCGTCAACCACATCGCGGAGCTGGCACAGCTCGCGGCGGGTCTCGCGCTTACGCGCGAAGCTGAGCAGGCCGGCGGTGATGCTGTGGCCGCGCTTGCTGGTGCGCAGGGCGACCTCGAGGGCGTCGTCCTTCTCGGCCGGGTCGTCGCTGGTCAGCCCGAGCTGGGCGAAGCCGGCGATGGCGGTAAGCAGGTTGTTGAACTCGTGGGCGATGCCGGCGGCCAGGGTGCCCATCGCGGCCAGCTTCGAAGTGCGCAGCAGCTCCTCCTGCTTGGTGCGCAGCTGGTCCTCGAGCTGGGTGCGCTCGACGGCGACGGCGGTCTGGGCGGCGAAGGCGAGCAGCACGCGGCGGTCGTCCTCGGCGAGGCTAAGGGGCGCCGGCAGGGCCAGGCAGAAGCCGCCGACGAGCCGGCCGCCGGTGAGCATGGGGATGTGCAGCACCATGGGCCAGGGGGCCCCGTCGGGGCAGCAGTTGGCGGCGAGGCTCTGGCGCACCTCGCGGTGGCGCAGCTCGGACAGCGAAGCCCCGAGGTCGAGGGCGGCGGCGTCGGGCAGGCCCCGGGCGGCCACCAGGTGCGGCGCCGGCTTGGCCAGGATGACCCAGGCTGCCGGCGCGCCCAGCAGGGCGGCCAGCCGCTCGCTCACCAGCTCGAGCAGCGGGCGGGGCTCGTCGGAGGCCAGCATCGCCGTGGTGGTGTCCTGCAGGCGCTCGAGCTTGTCGGCCAGCTGGCGGGCCTGCTCGGCGAAGGCTCTGCTCCTACGGCTCTCGTGCTGCAGCGAGGCCATGACTTTGAACGACTGGTAGGCCATCACCAGGGGCAGCACGGCCGGCAGCAACATCCACGGCTCGTAGTGCCACAGCACCGCGAGCACAGCGCCGAGGGGCAGGGTCATGAAGTGCACCCAGCGCACCTGGCTGACGCTGCCGGCGTAGACCTTGAGCGGCGACTGCCCGCTGCTCAGGGCCACGATCGCCGAGACAAAGAGCGGATTGAGCACCAGGTAGGCCGCGACCATGAGGGCCAGGGCGACGAGGCCCGGCCACCCGGCGAAGGGGGACGACCACGGCGCGCCCACAAGCTGGTAGACGCCGACCAGGGCGAGAAAGGCCAGCGAGCGTTGGGCGGCGTTGAACAGGCCCTTGTACCAGGCGCGCCGCGAAAGGGCGTCGCTCAACAGGCTGCCGACAAAAGGGACGATCACGCCCCAGGGCCCCGCCGTCGCGGCCAGGAAGACCTGTGCCGTATCAACACAGGTCATCGAGATCTCAGTCTGGTGGTCGAGTTCGAGCTCGACGGCGAAATAGTCGGCCAGGACGAACGCGACCAGGCCGACCAGCAGCAGGGCTGGCCCAGGCGCGGGCGCGAGGCTCAGGGCCAGGACGACCGCGATGCTCGCGGCGATCCAGACCCCGTAGAGATACCAGCGCGCCGGGCGAGGCAGTGCGTCCATGTCGGCCCCTGTGCAACCCTAGTGAGATGGAGGCTCAGCGTTGACGGGACAGCGCTTCGGCCGTTGAGAGCAGAGTGGGGCAGCGCGTTCCGCTGGGAAGGTAAAGGGTAGTATAGCCTGATTTCTTTCCGGCGCACAACCAGAAGGGCAGGGAGGATCGTGTCCTCCCTGCCCTCGGGTGAGTCTGCAGGCGTCGTGGGGCCGTTAGCTTAGGTCCACTTGTAGTCAGCGCCGGCGGCGAGCAGGAGCGCGGTCACCGTGCTGAGCATCGTCACGATCTTGAGGTAGACGTTGATAGCGTGCCACTTCATTGGGAGACCCCTTTCTTCGCTGGCTTGTCCGTCTGGCAACCAGGGTCCCCTCCGCTCCGCTTCGGGCCTACGGCCCAGTTCCGACGCTCGTCGATCCACCTGTACCTGTTCGCTCACGGTGCTAATTTTACCATATCTTTACTTTTCTGGCAACCCCCTTTTCGGCTTCATTTTGATGTTGGGAGAAGGGGGCTTTTTCAGCATCAGAAACGTCTGAACTCGCTCTGCGCCGCCCGGGCCCATAGATGACAATTTGATGACAGGCCGCTCACACCTGGGCCGAGAGCAGGCGCAGCAAGGGCCGGTTCACCGCGTCGAGCACGGCGCGGGCCGCCGCCGCGGGGCCATCCTCGCGCACCATGCTCACCCCGAGCAGCATCTCGATCTCGGCCTCGCTCGTCAGCGAGAGCTGGCAGAGGCAGACCTCGATCGTCCCGAAGGGCTGGCACCCGAGCTGCTCGATGCGCAGCTCCGAGCCGGGGCCGATCAGCTCGACCAGGGCGTTCACGGTGGCCCGCCCGGCCAGCTCCAGCCCGGCGGGGGCCACGCCCTCAACCGCGGTTGCCACGCCGCTGGCCCTGCGGTCGCGCAGGCCGAGGGTCACCGTGATCGCCGGCACGGGGGCGTCGAGAGCCCGCACAACCTCCAGCAGCCGCACGCGGGGCCCGAAGCGCTGGGCGCCCTCGTCGAGCTGCACCAGGCTGACCTTGCGGTGGTCGAGGCGCACGCCGCCCCGCACATAGAGAATCGACTCGATGTCGCGCACCATCTGCTTGGCGCTGCGCCCGGGCAGCCCCACCACATGAACCTCGTCAATCGCGCCGTTCGGCGCCGTCACCACCCGGGCGGCCTGGATGCCGCGCACCTGGAAGATCAGCTGCTCGTAGGTGCCCGCGTCATGCTGCTGCGGCGCTGTGCTCATCCTGAGCTCCTTTCGTGATCATCGGTTCGAGCCGCGCGGTCATCGTCCTGTAGCAAAGGATACTCACCCCGGTGGTCAGCAGGATGTCGCCCAGGCTATAGACCGTAGCGAACGGGAACCCCGCCGGCACCGGGAAGATGTCGGTGAGCATCCAGAGCCGCGCGTCGTAGCTGGCTAGCGAGTTGTTGTCCACCGCGCTGTCGGCATAGCGCTCGAGCGCGCCCGCGTAGGCCGCCGCGTCGGGGTTGATCGGCATGTAGCCGCCGTTGGCCGCGATGGCGGCCAGGTTCATCACCACGCCCGCCCCGATCAGCACGATCCCCGGCAGGCGACGGTTCAGCCAGACCCAGGCCACCAGCAGCAGCATCGAGAGCAGGTAGAGCGGCACGGTCAGGGCCGCCACCACCGGCCGGTCGCCCGCCAGGGGGAAGATCAGCAGCTGGATCAGCAGGCTGCCGAGCACCAGCGGGACGGCGCGCACCTTGAGAGCGGCGAAGCCGCGCAGCGACCCGCCCCGCAACAGGGCCGCGACGATCACCGCCAGCACGATCAGGACACGAAGCATGGCCTTCTCCTTAACTGCCATCGAGCGCGTCGTCCTGGCACGACCCTTGTGCCCGTGGCCCGGCCTCAGCGCCCGGCCTGCTCCGCTCAGATGAACGTTCTGTTATCTTAGTCTAGCCGCTCGTATTACCAAAAGTTAACCAACGCTCGCTTATGGCGTGAAGAAAGGCTCGCTGCGCTCCAGCGCCGCCTCGATCGCCTCGTCGAGGCTGGCCTGCCCGTAGAAGGCCCGCCGCAGCTCCTCGCCGGCCAGCTCCTCGATCTCCTCCCAGCGCGCCAGGACGGGGACGCCCCGCACAGCGGGGATCTCGTCGAGAAAGACGCGGCTGTTGACCGGGCGGGCGCCCGGGTTGAGGAAGGTGGGCGACTCGGCGACAGCTCGCAGGGACGGCACCGTGCGGCCCGAGGCCGCGATCAGGTGCTGGCCCTCGGCCGAGTTGGCGAACTCGATGAAGTCCCAGGCCGCGGCCTTGTTGGCGCTCACGGCCGGCATGCAGTAGGCGTCGGAGTGAAGGACGCCGGCCCGCTCACGCCCGCCGGGGAGCGCCGCGACGTCCCAGTCGAAGCCTTCGATCGTCCTGTAGGTGGGCACGCCGCGCCTACTGTTGAGCAGCATCCCCAGGCGCCCATTGAGGAAGCGGCTCTCGCTCGACTCGGCGGCCTCGGCCACGGCGTCGGGCACGACATGGTGCTCGCGCTGGAGGCCGACGAACCAGGCCAGGGCGTCGCGGGCGTCCGGCGTGTCGAGGGCCAGCCTGGTGGGCGCGCCCGGGTCGTCCACCAGCTCGCCGCCGTTCTGCCAGATGAAGGGCGCGGCGCGGATCAGCGACACCTCGGTGCCCAAGCCGAACTGGTCAACCTGGCCGTCGCCGTCGGTGTCGCGGGTGAGGGCCCGCGCGGCGCCCAGGAAGTCGTCCCAGCCCCAGTCGGGCGCGGGGTCGGCCAGACCCGCCGCGCGGAACAGGTCGCGGTTGTAGTAGACCACCAGGCTCGAGAGGTTCTGGGGGATGCACATGAGCCGGCCCTCCCAGCGGAAGGGCGCCAGGGCCTCGGCGTAGAACTCCTCCTCGCGCAGCAGCTGACTGCGCGCGAGGTAGGGGCCGAGGGGCTCGAGGGCCCCTCTGGCGGCGTAGGCCCCGTAGCGCCTGTAGTTGAGCAGCACCACGTCGGCGGGCCTGCCGGCGGCGAAATCCACCGCGAGGCGGCGCCGGTAGTCGCTCTGGCCGGGCACGTGGATCAGCGTTACGTTAATCTCGGGGGTGCGCGCCGCGAAGGCCGCCACCAGGGCCTCGTAGGCCGCCTTCTCCGCCGCGTCGCCAAAGACCATAAACGAGACGGCGCCCGCCGCCCCGCTCCCGCCGACAGGGGGCGCGGGCGCCGTGGGCGCGGCGCAGGCGGCCAGGAGGGCCAGGAGCACCAGTCGGGACGTAAGGGCGCCCCAACGTGGGCGCCCACGCTGGGGCGCCGCAACGCCAGCCGCAAGCCAGCTGTGGAGCCGCCTAGTTCCCATACACCCCCCCGATCTTGCCGCTGACCCAGAAAGCCCGTTGGACGAGGGTGAACAGCAGCACCACGGGCAGCGCCATGATCACCACCCCGGCCATAAGCAGAGGCCAGTTGGTCGCGTCGAGCTGCTGGAGCACGCGCAACCCGACCGCCAGGGTGTAGCGCGCCTCGGACTTCAGATAG
>DAOLDO010000207.1:0-8883 GCA_035327325.1 Chloroflexaceae bacterium
CGAGCTGAGCCGCCCCGTCGAGGTCGCGGAGGATGCGCACGGTCCGGCCGAGGGTGGCGAGGACGGCGCGGCAGTCGGCGCAGCCCGCGAGGTGGGCCTCAAGCTCGGCGCAGAGCCCGGCCGGCAGCTCGCCGTCGAGGTAGTCGTTCAGCTGCGCGAGGAGCTCGCGGCAGCGCGCGAGGCTGTGGATGTGGTCCTGTGCGCTCAGGGGGCCCCTCCGGGAGGTGTCTCGAGGTAGGCGGCGAGGGCCTCGCGCAGGCGCAGGCGGGCCCGGTGCAGGCGCACCTTGACGGCGCCGGGGCTCACACCGAGCCGCGTCGCGGCCTCCTCGGTGCTCATGCCCTGGAGGTCGCGCAGGACGACGACGACGCGCAGGCCGTCGGGCAGCGCGGCGAGGGCCCGGCCGAGCTCGGCGCGCAGCTCGTCGTCGAGGGCGGCTCGCTGGGGGTCGGGGGGCCAGAGGGCGCGGCTGCGGGGCAGGTCGTCGGGCTGGAGGGTCTCGGCGAGGTCGTCGAGGGCTAGCTGGGGGCGGCGTCGGCGCAGCAGCATCAAGCCCTCGTTCGTGGCGATGCGGTAGAGCCATGTGCCCAGGCCGCTGGCCCCGGCGAAGCTGTCGAGGGCCTCGCAGGCTTTGATGAAGGTGGTCTGGAGCACGCCCTCGGCCTCGTCCGCGTCGCCGGTGAGCTGCAGCGCCCGGGCGTAGATCATGGGCGCGAAGCGCTTCACCATGCAGGCGCAGGCGTCGGGGTCGTGGCGGCGGAGGCCGGCGAGCAGGGCGGCCTCGTCGGCGTAGATGGCGAGATCGATGGCTGGTCCGGGCACGGTCGCTCCTCCGTCGTTGGCGTGGCTGGAGTATAGCATGGCTGCGCCCCGCGAGGTTTCTGCGCGGCGCCCCTGGGGCGGACGCAGCACGCTGCGTCCGTGCCTCAGCAGGTCGTCTCAGATCCGTAGCCGGCGCGGGGGAGGCCGATCAGATAGGTGACGGGGATCGGCGCTGGCCCGCGGAGCTCGCCGATCGCCCACTCGTAGGCGTCGGCCTCGGGGACGGCGGCGACCATCGCCCGCAGCTCGGCGGCGGTGTAGGAGCGCAGGCACGACACGATGCCGTCCCAGAGCACCATGAGCGGGACGGCGGGGATGAGGTAGGTCAGGAGCAGGCGCGACCAGCGGAACGGACGGATGAAGGGCGTAGCCAGGAGCAGCACGAGGGGCGCGAGCAGGATGCCTGCCAGGCTGACCCCGGTGCGCTGGGTCGCCTCGAACACGGCAATCGGCGCCCCGCTGCGCACGGCGTCGCGCAGGAGTCCGGCCGCCGCCTCGGGCGGGAAGTGGTGGAACGCGCTGAAGAGGGTGCGGAAGCCGTCGAGCTCCCCGGGCACGGCGAGGGCATCAACCGGCGCGGCGTGGTAGGCGACCGCCCCGGGGGTAGGGCGGACCGCGCGCAGGGCGGCCGCGGCGGCCTGGTTGGGGAAGCGGTCGGTGAGCAGCACCTCGCAGGCGACGCCCGCGCCGGCGAGGGCGGGGAGCAGGCGTTGCCACGGGCCGCCGCCGCCCGAGCAGAGATCAACGATGCGCCCGGCGCCGGAGCACTTCAGGGCCCCGGCGAGCAGCGGCACGGCGGGGGCGTAGTTGTTCCCGACGTTGAGCATGAAGCGCAGGAAGTCGGTGCCGGCGTCGCGCACGGGGGCCGGGAACCAGGGCAGATCCTCGAGCTCGATCAGGTGGAGGCGGCGCATGGGCTAAGTGCTCCGGGAGTGGCGGGGCCACGCCGGCCCTCGCTCTGAGGCTAGCTATAGTATCGGCCCCCGTCGCGCCGCCGTGAAGGGCCAAAGTGTGTAGAGGGGTGCTCGCCGCGGAGTTAGGGCCGCGGCAAAGCCACGTCACATCGGGCGGCGCCCGCTCGTCCTTCTTGCGTGGTGATAATTCGTGATGGTTTTCTCAAGCCATCCTAACACGTACGAGGGGCTAACCATGAAGCTCGAACAGACGGCGCTGAGCGCCAGTCGTGATACAGGGGCGAAGGCGGTCCGGCCGCGGGTGATCGTCGTCGGAGGCGGGTTCGCGGGCGTGAGCGCGGCGCAGGCCCTGGGCAACAAGGGCGTGGACGTGCTCCTGCTGAGCCGCGCCGACTACCACGGGTTCTGGATGCTGCTGTACCAGGTGGCCTCGGCGCAGCTCGCGCCGGAGACGATCACCACGCCGGTGGCCGGCCTGCTGCGGCGCTACGGCAACGTGCGCTTCCAGCGCGCCGAGGTGCTGGGCGTGGATCTTGAGCGCAGGCTGGTGCGCACGGCCGAGGCGGAGCTGCCGTACGACTACCTTGTGCTGGCGGCCGGCAGCGTGACCCACTACTTCGGCAATGAGGGGTACAGGGCGGGAGCGCCGGGGCTCCACGACCTGGCGGAGGCCGAGCGGCTGCGCGACCGGGTGCTCGGGGCCTTCGAGCGGGCGGCGGGCGAGCCAGACCCGGTCCGGCGCGCCGCCCTGATGACGGTGGTGCTGGTCGGCGGCGGGCCGACCGGCGTGGAGCTGGCGGGGGCGTTCGCCGAGCTGATCCGCGGCCCCCTGGCGCGGGCCCACCCGGACCTGGACATGGCGGGCGCGCGGGTGATCCTGGTGGAGGGCGCCGGCGACATCCTTGGCACTTTCCCCGCGGGGCTGCGGCGGGGCGCGCGGCGCAAGCTCGAGGGCCTGGGCGTCGAGCTGCGGCTCGGCGCGGCGGTGACCGCAATCGAGGGCGAGCGGGTCGCGCTGAGCGACGGGTCGAGCCTGGCGGCGGGCACGGTGGTGTGGGCGGCGGGCGTGCGCGCGGCACCCCTCGCCGACGCCCTGGGCGTGGCCCTCGGTCGCGGCGCCCGCGTGCGGGTCACGCCGGCGCTCAACCTGGCCGAGCGCGCCGAGGTCTTCGTCACGGGTGACATGGCCTACCTGGAGCGCTCGCCCGGCGAGCCGTACCCCATGGTGGCCCAGGTGGCGCTGCAGATGGGCAAGGCCGCGGGGCGCAACATCCTGGCCCTGGCGGCCGGGCGCGAGCCGCGCCCCTTCCGGTACTTCGACTTCGGCCAGATGGCCATGGTCGCGCGCGGCGCCGGGCTCTTCGACAGCCACGGCGTGCGCTTCGGCGGGCCCCTGGGCTGGCTGCTCTGGCTGGGCGTGCACCTGCTCTACCTGCCGGGGCTGCGCAACCGCCTGCGGGCCCTGGCGAGCTGGGGGGCCGGCCTGGCGGGCCGCGGAGGGGCCGGGTCCGCCCGCGGAGCGGCCGCCTCGCCGGGGAGCCCCACCGGCCGGGCTGACATGCCGGCGCCAATGCGCTAGCTCGGGCGACCCGGCCATGTCACACCTGGCGGCCCCCGCTCGTCTCCCTTGGAGCGGGGGCTGCTCCCGCGGTACGAGCTGAACGTAGGGAAGGAACGCACATGCATACACAGAGCAAGGCCCGCGTGCTGATCGTCGGCGGGGGGTACGCGGGGACCCTCGCGGCGGCGCGGATCGCCCGGGGCGGCGGCGCGCGGGTCACGCTGATTGACCAGCGCGGGAGCTTCGTGCAGCGGATCAGGCTGCACGAGGCCCTGGCGGGCGGGCGGCCGGCGGACCTCGCCTACGGCCCCGCCCTGGCCCGGCGCGGCGTCGCCTTTCGGGAGGCGCGGGTGGAGGCGATTGACCAGGCGCGGCAGGAGGTGGTGCTCGCCGGCGCGGGCGGCGAGCGGCGCCTCGGGTATGACCTGCTGCTGGTGGCCCTGGGCAGCGCCACGGCCGCCGCGGCCCCTGGCGTGGCCGAGCACGCCGTGCGCCTGAACGACCCGGCGGCCGTCGCCTCCGCGGCGGCACAGCTGCGCGGCGCGGCGGCCTCGGGCGGGCGGGCCCTGGTAGTCGGCGGGGGGCTCACGGCGATCGAGGCGGCGGCCGAGCTGGCCGAGCGCCTGCCCGGCCTGCGGGTGAGCATAGTGGCGGCGGGCGCTGTCGGCGCGGGGTATAGTCCGGCCGGCGCCCGACACCTGCGCGCGACCCTCGGGCGCCTGGGCGTCGAGCTGATCGAGGGCGAGCGCGTGACGGCCCTGGAGGCGGGCCGGGCCTCCCTTGCGGGCGGCGCGGCGCTGCGGTACGATTGCTGCGTCTGGGCGGGCGGCCTGGCGGCGCCCGCGCTGCTCGGCGAGGCCGGGCTGCCCGTTGACGGACAGGGCCGCGCCCTGGTGACGCCCACCTTGCGGGCGCACGACAACCCGACGATCTATGTCGCCGGCGACAGCGCGGCGGCGGGCGACGGCGGTCGGGCGATCCGCATGGGCTGCGTCTCGGCCGCGCCGATGGGCGCGCACGCCGGCGAGAACATCGCCGCCGCCCTGGCGGGGCGGGCGCAGCGGCCCTTCGGTTTCGGCTTCTTCATGCGCTGCGTGAGCCTGGGGCGGCAGGATGCGCTCGTGCAGTTCACCGACAGCGACGACCGGCCCGCCGAGCGGGTGCTGACCGGCCAGGCCGCCGCGCTGGTGAAGGAGCTGATCTGCCGGATGACCCTGGAGGGCGTGCGCGGCGAGCTGCGCACGGGCGTGCCGCTCGTCGTCTGGCCGGGCGGCGGGAGCTGGTGGGCGACGGCCGCGGCGGCCGCGTAGGGCAGGGGGCTGTGGATGCCGATCGAGGCCGAGGAGTTCGAGCGGCAGCGGGGCGCGCTGTTCGCGATCGCCTACCGCATGCTGGGCAGCGCGAGCGAGGCAGAAGATGTGGTGCAGGACGCCTTCCTGCGGGCCTCCGGCGCGGGCGACGAGGTGCGCAGCCCGCGGGCCTTCCTGACCACGGTCACCACCCGGCTGGCCCTGGACCGGCTGAAGGCGGCCCGCAGCGCCCGCGAGCAGTACATCGGGCCATGGCTGCCCGAGCCGCTGCTCCAGCAGCCCGACGGCGCCGGCGAGGAGCGGGCCGAGCGCGGCGAGGCCGTGGCGATGGCATTCCTGGTGCTGCTCGAGCAGCTGAGCCCGCTCGAGCGGGCGGTCTTCCTGCTGCGCGAGTCGTTCGAGTACCCCTTTGACGAGATCGGGGCGATGCTCGGGCGCAGCGCGGCGGCCTGCCGGCAGGCCCACCACCGGGCCAGGGCCCACCTCGACGCCGCGCGCCCCCGCTTCCGCGCCGAGCCCGAGCAGCAACTCCGGCTGGTCTCGGGGTTCCTGGCCGCGGCCCGCGAGGGGCGGCTCGAGACGCTGAGGGGCATGCTGACCGACGACGTGACCTTCTGGGGCGACGGCGGCGGCGCGGCGGCTGCGGCCCGGCGACCGGTGCGCGGCGCCGAGGAGGTCGCCCGGCTGATGGCCGGCCTCACCGCCAGGGCCGCCGAGGCGCCGTCCAGCTACAGCCTCGCCCTCGACTGGGTCAACGGCGAGCCGGGGCTGCTGGTGTGGGAGGGCGACCGGCTCGCGACGGTGATGGTCTTCGAGTGCGACGCCGACCAGATCGTGGCGATCCGGGCCGTGCGCAACCCGGCCAAGCTGGCCCACCTGGGCGCCCGGGCGACGCCGCCCGAAGGCCCAGGGTGGGCGGGGGGCTGACCGGCGCCGAGCTATGCTGGCGCGCCCGAGGGGCGGCGCGGGGGCTCAGGGCGACGCCGCGTCCGCTCCTCGGCGCGCGGCCTGCCACTGGTCGCCGCCCGGCGGCTACTTCACGGGCGCGGCGATCGTGATCAGGCGGTGGGTCATCTCGAGCCCGCCGCGGGTGACCACCTTGTCGCCGATGCACGAGACGAGGGTGACCAGCTCCTTGCCCTGGGGGAGGATGTACTCCACCTGATTGGGGGTGGCCCAGACCTGCTCGACCACGCTGTAGCGGTGGGCCTTGCCGTCGGCCGTGTAGAGCGTGATCCGCGCGCCGGGCTTGAGCTCCTTGAGGCGGGCGAAGGGGGCCGGGATCTTGGGCGTCGCCTTGAAGCGCAGAACGTGGCCCCAGAGCACCACGTTCTCGCCCTTGCCAGGCGCGGCGCTCAGGTTGTACCAGCCGATGTCGTGCTTGGGCACGATCGGCACCCGCCGCTTGTCAAGGCCGACCGAGACCAGCGAGCGGTCGAGGTTGATCGCGGGGATGACCAGGCGCACGGGCTCGCTAGTCGCCCTGGCCGCGGGGGCGGCCGCGGAGGCACTGGGGGCGAGCCCGGCGCTCGCCAGGAAGATAGCCGCGAAGGTGACGAGCAGCAGACGCATTGCCATGGTTGTGGACTCCTTGGATCTGGTGGACGCTGCTACTATAACATACCCTCCGTACTGGCTTATAATCTATAAAGGAGAGGATCTGCGCGCGCAACGTGTTTTCCGATCTGAGAGCGCGGGGGAGCTATGAAACTCAAAGGACGGGTCGCCATCATCACAGGGGCCTCCAGCGGGGTGGGCTACGCGTCGGCGCGGGCCCTGGCCCGCGAGGGGGCGACCGTCATCGTCGCCGCCCGCAGGCGCGACCGCCTCGAGCATCTGGTCGCCGAGATCGCCGGCGAGGGCCACCAGGGCTTCAGCATCCCGACCGACGTCACCGACTCGGGGCAGGTGCAGCGCATGGTCGAGCAGACCCTGGGCCTGCTCGGGCGCGTGGACATCCTGGTGAACTGCGCCGGCGGCCTGATGAAGATCTCGCCGTTCGAGCAGTTCAGCGACGGCGAGTGGCGCGCGGTCATAGACACCAACCTGAGCGGGGTCTTCTACGCCACCAGGGCCGTGGTGCCCCACATGAAGCGCCAGCGCTCAGGCACGATCATCAACCTCGGCTCGCGGGTCGGGCGCGTGGGGGTGGCAAATATTACACCCTTCTCGGCCGCGAAGTTCGCCCTCGCCGGGCTCTCGCAGTCCCTCGCCCAGGAGCTGCGGCCCCACAACATCTTCGTGACCAACATCGTCGCCGGGATGATCAACTCGGACCTGGCGCCTCTCAACCCCGACGAGTCCCTGCGCCGCCGGCTGCTCACCACCGACGACGTGGCCCAGGCCATCCTCTGGGTCTGCACCCTGCCCCCCAGCATGCGCGTGGACGAGCTTCCGGTGATGCCGCGGCTGGTGGACCTGTGATGGCTTGCTCGCTGGGCTCGCTCGCGGGGCTGAGCGTCACCCGAGTGGAGCGAGCGCCATGAGCGATGGGACACTGAGGGACTGGTGGGAGGAGTTGCTGCAGGTCCACGAGTTCGCCCACTACAGGGAGTACGGCGAGCAGTTGACGCGGCGCGAGGTTGACTTTCTGGTCGAGGCCCTCGGGCTGGAGGGCACCGAGGTGCTGCTCGACCTGGCGTGCGGAGGCGGGCGCCACAGCCTGGAGCTGGCGCGGCGGGGCTTCACGGTGGTGGGGCTCGACGCGGCGGCGCCGGTGGTCGCCCATGCCAGGGCCCGCGCCGCGGAGGAGGGGCTGAGCGTCGAGTTCGTCGAGGGCGACATGCGCGCTCTGCCCTACGAGGGGCGCTTCGACGTGGTCCTGGTGATGAACAGCAGCGTAGGCTTCTTCAACGACGCGGCCAACGCCGCCGTGATCGCGGGCTGCGCGCGGGCCCTGGCCCCGGGCGGGCGGCTGCTGCTCCAGTGCATCAATCCGTACCAGGTGGCCGCCTATCTGCGCGACTTCCGGCAGGGGTGGTACAGGGTCGGGGGCGGCTACGTGCTGCGCGAGGCGCGCTTCGAGCCGCGCGAGGCGACGCTGCGGATTGACTACCGCTACCTCGACCCGGCCCAGGGGCTCGAGGTGGCCCACCCTGGCGACCGGATCAGGCTCTACGGCTTCCCCGAGCTGCGGGCCATGCTGCTGGCGGCCGGGCTGCGCCCCCTGAGCGTGTTCGGCGACGCGGCGCTGCCCCCCGCCCCCTTTGACGAGGGGAGCCAGTGGCAGGTGGTGGTGGCCGTGAAGGATCGGCCGGGCACGGCGGAGGAGTAGCCAGTGCAGATCGTGATCATCGGCGACTACGAGGTCGTCTACAGCGAGGGCGACGACCCCGCCCTCGTCATCCACCACGTGGTGCGGGGGCACGACGCCGTGACCCTTGGCGCGGCCGACGCGGCCGAGCTTGGGGCGCTGCTCGCGGTGCGCCAGAAGCGCATCCGAGAGCTGGGCGGCTACAGGCTGTTGCTCGGCGCGGGCGGCGACATGAGCTTCTACGACCAGCTCGGCCGGCGGGCCTGCTACCTCACCGAGGAGCAGGGGGAGCGCCTGGCGAGGCTGCTGGCGGGCTAGAGGGCCTCGACCGTCACCGCGGCGGCCAGCCGCGCCACCTCGGCGGGCTCGATCAGGCCGGGCCCCGGCGTGATGGCGTCGGCGGCGCCGCAGGCCACGCCCAGGCGCAGGGCCTCGGGCAGGGGCTGGCCGCGCAGCACCCCCGTGAGCAGGCCCGCGTGCAGCGAGTCGCCGCTGCCGACGCTGCTGCGCGCCTGCACGGCGGGCGGCCGGGCCCACCAGCACCCCGAGGCGTCGGCGGCCACGCAGCCGAGGGCGCCGAGGGAGACCGCCGCCAGCTTGACCCCGCGGGCGAGCAGCTCGCCGACGGCGTCCCGGGCCTCGGCCGGCGAGGCCAAGGGGCGGCCGAGGAGCTCGCCCGCCTCGTGGGCGTTCACCTTGAGGCCCCAGGGTCGGGCGGATAGCGCCGCGACCAGGGCCGGCCCGCTCGTGTCAACGACCACGGGCCGCCCCCGCGCGCCGAGGGCGGCGACCAGCTCGCCGAGGGCGGCGGCGGGCACGCCGGGGGGCAGGCTGCCGGCGACGGCGCACAGGTCGGCCGAGGCCGAAGCGTCGAGCACGTCGGCGGCGAAGCTGGCCCAGGTGCCGGCGCCGAGGGGTGGCCCCACCTCGTTGAGGGCCGTCCCGTCCTGGCCGTCCACGTCCACTAGCAGCACGCACGTCCGGGTCTCGCCGTTGCCGTGGCTCGTCCAGCGGCAGAGCAAG
>DAOLDO010000208.1:0-8882 GCA_035327325.1 Chloroflexaceae bacterium
CGCTGGAGCAGCCAGTACTGGCCCTCGGTGATCAGGCGGGGGCGCAGCACCGTGGCGAGTGGGCGCTCGCCGAAGTAGAGCCTGCGGGCGCGCATCTCCTCGCTGAGGGTGGCCCAGGAGGCGCGGGCCAGCTCGGGGGTGAGCAGAGCGTGGTAGTGGTCAATCGCCTCGGCGAGAGACATGGGCGGCCCTCCCCCTACTCGGCCTTCTTCTTCGCGGCACGCCGCGGCTTCGCGGGCGGGGCCTCGGCGGGCGCGTCGCCGTTGGGCGAGGCGTCGGCCTGGGCGATCAGGCGGCCCCAGGCGTAGTCGCCGAGGGTGGCGCGGCCCTCCTTGGCGAGGGCGATCGTATAGTCGGCCATGGTCTTGACGACCCAGTCGAAGTAGTGGGGGGTGAGCGAGTTCACGTCAAAGTCGGGGGCCGGGTTGGTGAAATCAATCGCGTAGGGCACGCCGCCCTTGAGGGCGAACTCGACCGTGTTCATATCGTAGCCGAGGGCCTCGTTGATCTTGAGGGCCCACGCGGTGACCTGGCGGCCCTCCTCGGGGGTCAGGTAGTTGTCGTCGCGGAAGTAGCGGTGGGGCCAGGGGGCGTTGGCGTCGAACTTGATCGTCATGATCTCGCGCTGGCCGATCACGATGCAGCGCACGTACTTCTCCCAGGCGATGTACTCCTGGAGCATCATGCACTCGGTGCCGGTCTCGTTGTAGGCGCGCCACAGCTCCTCGAAGCTGTTGACCTTGAAGACCTTCTTGAAGCCGCCGCCCCAGGCCGGCTTGAGGATGACCGGGAAGCCGCCGACGTACTCGACGTGCTCCTTCCAGGGGATGGGGTAGCGCAGGTTGCGCAGCGACTCCTCGACCACGCCCTCGACGTAGGAGTGGGAGGGGAGGGCCACGGTCTTGGGGTGGGCGATGCCGAGGCGGGCGCAGATGCTGGCCCCGAAGAACTTGTCGTCGGCGCTCCACCAGAAGGGGTTGTTGATCACGCGGGTGCCCGAGAGGGCCGCGGTCTTCAGGTAGGTGCGGTAGTAGGGGATCTCGTGGCTGATGCGGTCAACGATCACGTCGTACTCGCAGGGCTCGGCCATCCTGGTGCCGCCCAGCTTGACGAACTCGGCGGTGACACCCGCGTTGCGCCGGTTGACCTCCTCGATGAAGGCCGGGGGCCACGACCACTCACGCCCGACGATGACGCCAATCTTCCTGGTGCTCACAGCGGCTCCTGCACAGTGCTGCCGACGCCAGAGGGGTAGGTTGCTTCCACGGTGGCGCCGATTGTACCACAAGGCGTGGGGCGGCGGGCGGGGAGGCGCCGGACCTGTGGTATTGTGGTATGCGGAGCGATCGCACGATGAGGGGGCCTGGGTATGCTCGACCACCCGCTGGCGCGTGTGGCCCGGACGGCCGTGGAGAAGTACGGGCGCGACGACGTGGCGGGCCAGGCCGCCGCCCTGGCCTACTTCGCGATCTTCTCGATCTTCCCGCTGCTGCTGGTGACGATCAGCCTGGTGGGCTTCTTCATAGACCCCGAGCGCTTCGACGTGCAGCAGCGGCTGCTCGCCCTGGTGGGCTCGCCCGAGGTGCGCGACCTGATCACCCAGACCCTCGAGCACTTCCAGGAGAACAGGGTCGGCGCCGGCCTGATCGGCATCGGCACGCTGCTCTTCGCGGCCACCGGCATCTTCGCGGCCCTCAACCGGGCCTTCACCGTGATCTGGGAGACGCGGGGCAACGGCGAGGGCCGCGACCTGCGGGCGACGGTCACCTCGGTCGTGCTCGACCGGCTGGTCGCCTTCGGGCTGCTGCTGGGCGGCGCGGCGCTCATCCTGGCCGCGGTGCTGGGCAACCTGACCCTCGACCTGCTGGGCGAGTTCACCACCTGGCTGCCCCAGAGCGGTCTGCTAATGGGCTGGGCCCGCCGCCTGCTGACGGTGGCGCTGCTCGCCGTGGCCCTGGCCGTGATCTACAAGGTGCTGCCCAGGCCGCACCCCGCCTGGGGCGACGTGTGGGCCGCGGCCCTGGTGGCCGCCGTGCTGCTCGCGGCGCTCCAGGCCCTGGCCGGGCTGATCTTCAGCAGGATCAACTTCTCGTCCTACGGGGCCGTGGGCGGCGTGATGACCCTGCTGATGTGGATCTTCATCTGCGCCCAGATCATCCTGGTCGGCGGCGAGCTCTCGTACGCCTGGGCCCACGTCTTCGGCAGCCGCCGGGGCAAGCGGGAGGCCGCGAGCCCCGAAGACCAGGAGGCCGAAAGCCCCGCAGACCCGAAGATGGCCCCGCCGCTCGGCTAGCAGACCGACCGGGCGCCGGGGGCCCACTGGGCCACCATCACGCCCGCTGGACGCAGTACGGGCGACCCAGTGTGGTCGCCCGCCTCAGGTGGCGCCGCTCTCTGCTCGGCCAGTCGCTCCCGGCCCCCTCGTCTAGTCGCGGCGCGGGCGCGGCGCCCCCGGCCCCCCGCTCACGAGGCGACCGTCGGGCTCCATGACCAGCACCGCGGGGCCTCGGGGCGCGACCATGCGCCGCAGCTTGCTCAGCAGGCCGCCCGCCGGGGCGCGCCGCGGGCCCTGCTCGCCACCGCCCTCGCCGCACTGATGTCTGCGCTCGTCGCCCATCGGCACCTCCCGCGCTACTCCGTCCACCTGTCTTGAGTGTAGCGCGAAAAGCGGCTATAATCCGCCCACATTCGTACGCGCGTTCTAGGCCGCGGCACGCCCGCGGCCGCGCCGGAGGCGCCATGTACCACCCGACAACCAGGGTGCTCACCGTGCTGGAGCTCTTGCAGTCGCGCGAGCGGCTGAGCGGGCCCGAGCTGGCCGCGCGGCTCGAGGTGAACGCGCGCACGGCCCGGCGCTACATCACCATGCTCCAGGACATGGGCATCCCGATCGAGGCCGAGCGGGGCCGCTACGGGGCCTACCGCCTGCGCCCGGGCTTCAAGCTGCCGCCCCTGATGTTCAGCGACGAGGAGGCCCTGGCGGTGACCCTGGGCCTGCTAGCGGCGCGCCGGCTGGGGCTGGCCGGCGCCGCGCCGGCCGTCGAGGGGGCCCTGGCCAAGATCGAGCGGGTGCTGCCGCCCGCCCTGCGCGAGCGCCTGCAGGCCGTCCAGTCCGCCCTCGTGCTCGACCTGGCCCGCTCCGAGGCCGCCCCCTCCAGCGCCCTGGTGGTCGAACTGAGCGGCGCCGCCCAGGCCGGTCGCCGGGTCTGGATGCGCTACACCAACGACCGCGGCGAGACGAGCGAGCGCGCCCTCGACCCCTACGGGATCGTGTTCCGCCAGGGGCGCTGGTACGCCGTGGGCCACTGCCACCTGCGCGGCGCCCTGCGCCTGTTCCGCCTCGACCGGGTGTCCGAGCTGCAGATCCGCGACGAGCGCTTCGTCCGGCCCGAGGACTTCGACGCCGCCGCCTTCGTGGTACAGTCAATCGCCTCCATCCCCAACACCTGGGAGGTGGAGGTGCTGCTGCGGGCCCCCATGGAGGAGGCCCGCCGCCGCGTCTCGCCCGTCTTCGGCACCCTCGAGCCGTGCGAGGACGGGGTGCTGCTGCGCGCCCACGGCGACCACCTGAGCTGGATGGCCCGCGAGCTGGTGGCCACGGGCCTGCGCCTGCGCGTGCTGCGCCCCGAGGCCCTGCGCGACGAGCTCAGGCGCCTGGCCCAGCAGGTGCTCGAGATGGCCGACGGGGCGTAGCCGCCTGGCCCCGCGCCGGCGCCACCAGCTTGCGCAGCTCCATCAGCCAGAGCACGCTGCTCGCCACGGCCGCGCACACCAGCCAGTCCATCGGGGCCAGGGCCATGGTGCGGAAGGCGTCCTGGAGGAACGGCGTGTAGACCACCACGGCCTGCAAGGCCAGCGAAAAGGCCACGGCCGCCCAGAGCCAGGGGTTGTCGAACAGCTTGCGGAAGGCGCTCTGCTCGTCCGAGCGGGCGTTGAAGACGTTGAAGAGCTGGAAGAAGACCAGGGTCGTGAAGCCCATGGTCTGGGCATAGCGCAGCTCGCCGTCGCCAGGGATCAGCCCGCCGGGCAGCGCCCAGTCCATCACGCCGAGGGTGCCCACGGCCATGATCAGGCCAACGAAGGCGATGTTGAACCACATGCGCCCCGTGATCACCGAGGTGCGCGGGTCGCGCGGCGGTCGCTCCATCACGCCGTGGTCGGCCGGCTCGAGGCCCAGGGCCAGGGCCGGCCCCGAGTCGGTCAGCAGGTTGATCCAGAGGATCTGGGTGGCCAGCAGCGGCACCACCACCGCCGAGCCCTCCTCCGGCACCAGGCCGATCACGCCGGCCAGGACCACGCCGCCGAACATGGTCAGCACCTCGCCGATGTTCGAGGAAAGGAGGTAGCGCAGAAATTTCTGGATGTTGGCGAAGATCGAGCGCCCCTCCTCGACCGCGGCGACGATCGAGGCGAAGTTGTCGTCGGTCAGCACCATGTCGGCGGCGCCCTTGCTCACGTCGGTGCCGGTGATGCCCATCGCCACGCCGATGTCGGCCGCCTTGAGGGCCGGGGCATCGTTCACGCCGTCGCCGGTCATTGCCGCGATCTCGCCCTCGTCCTTCAGGGCCCGCACGATGCGCAGCTTGTGCTCGGGCGCCACCCGCGCGAAGACCGAGCGCTCCTCCACCGCCAGCCGCAGAGCGGCGTCGTCCATGCGCTGCAGCTCGGCCCCGGTCACGGCCTGGGCCCCCACCTCGCTGATCCCCAGCTCGCCGGCGATCGCCGCCGCGGTGCGCGGGTGGTCGCCGGTGATCATGATCGGCCTGATGCCCGCGGTCTTTGCCTCGACCACCGAGTTCGCAGCCTCGGGACGAGGCGGGTCAATCATGCCGACCACGCCGAGGAAGACGAACTCCTGCTCAACATCCTCCTTCAGCTCGCCGCTGACCGCGTCGCGCGAGAGGGTGCGGTAGGCCACGCCGAGCGTGCGCAGGGCCTCGTCGGCCAGCTCCTCGACCGCGGCCAGGATCGCTTCGCGGCGCTCCTCGGTGAGCGGGCGCACCTCGTCGTCGGCGCCGAAGCGCTCGTGGTCGCAACGGGCCAGCAGGATGTCGGGCGCGCCCTTGGCGAAGACCATGATCCGCTCTTTGCGCTGGTCGTCGTGGGCCGTGCTCATCAGCTTGCGCTCCGAGCTGAAGGGCACCTCGCCCACCCGCGGGAAACGCTCGCCCAGCTCCTCGTCGCTCAGGCCCACCTTGCGCGCCGCCACCAGCAGGGCGCCCTCGGTCGGGTCGCCCTGGACGACCCAGCGGCCCTCCTCCTCGACCAGGCGCGCGTTGTTGGCCATGTGGGCCGCGCGCAGGGTCTTGCGTACCTCGTCGCGCAGGCCCTCGTCCGCGACGGGCTGGTCGTCCACGGTCAGCTCGCCCTCGGGCTCGTAGCCGATGCCCGTCAGGTCGGCCCGGCCGCTGGCCGTGACCACGGTGCGCACGGTCATCTCGTTCTTGGTCAGGGTGCCGGTCTTGTCCGAGCAGATCACCGTGGTCGAGCCCAGGGTCTCGACCGCGGCGAGCCGGCGCACGATCACGTTGCGCCCGGCCATGCGCTGCATGCCGAGCGAGAGCACGATCGTGGTAATCGCGG
Source organism: Chloroflexaceae bacterium (assembly GCA_035327325.1). Lineage (GTDB taxonomy): Bacteria > Chloroflexota > Chloroflexia > Chloroflexales > Chloroflexaceae > CAIWXH01. Next base: position 5,584 of record DAOLDO010000208.1, read on the forward strand.
TCAGGCCCTCGGGCACCGCGGCCACGGCCAGGCTCACGCCGAGGATCAGCACGTCCACCAGCTCGCCCAGGCTGCGCACCCCGCTGACCAGCACGATCGTGCCGCTCATGATCACGGCGATGGCGATCACGACCACGCCGAGCAGCTTGCCCACCCGGCCGAGCTCGCGCTGCAGCGGGGTGGTCTCGTCCTCGGTCTCCTGGAGCGAGCCGGCGATCTTGCCAATCTCGGTGGCGGGGCCGGTGGCGACGACCACGGCGCGCCCGCGGCCGGAGGACACGGCGGTGCCGGCGAAGACCATGTTGCTGCGGTCGCCGACGCCGACCTCGTCGGCGATGGGGCCGCTGTCCTTGCCGACGCTGGTGCTCTCGCCGGTGAGGGTCGACTCGGCCACGCGCAGGGCGATCGACTCGAGCACGCGGGCGTCGGCGGGCAGGGTGTCGCCCTCCTCGATCAGCAGAAGGTCGCCGGGCACCAGCTCGGCCGAGACAACCTCGCGCTGGCGGCCGCCGCGCAGCACGCGGGCGTGGGGCGAGGACATGGCCCGCAGCGCCGCCACGGCCTGCTCGGCGCGGCTCTCCTGCACGAAGCCGAGTACGCCGTTGAGCAGCACGATCGCGAAGATCGTAATCGCCTCGAAGGGCACGGCCTCCTCGCGCTCGATTGACCAGGCGATAAACGAGATCACGGTGGCGGCGATCAGCAGCCCGGTCAGGGGGTCGCGGAACTGGGCCAGGAAGCGCAGCCAGGCCGGAGTCGGCGGCGGCTCGGGCAGCTCGTTGCGCCCGTAGCGCCCCAGGCGCTCGCGGGCCTCGTCGGGGCTGAGCCCCCGGTTCGGGTCCACGGAGAGGCCGGCCAGGACGTCGGCGACGGGGGCGCGGTAGGCGTCCTTGATCGCCGGCGTCTGCGCGGGCTGCGGCTCGGTGGCGCGCATGGTCATCTGGTGTCCTCGCTAATAGTTGTTGGGGCGCCCCAGCGTGGGCGCCCACCTCGGGGCGCCCCAGCGTGGGCGCCCACCCTGGGACGCCCGTATGTCGATCGTCGTCGGCGAGCCGCGGCTCGCTCACCCGCCGCGTCCGGGTCAAGGGCGCCGCGGCCCGCGGGGCCCAGGGGGGGCCAGCTCGCGCTGGAGCGCCTGCTGGAGCGTGGCCGCCGTGGCGAGCTCGTCAAAGCTCACGCCGAGGCCGACCAGGGTCTGGGCGATCTCGGGGCGCACGCCGGCCAGCACGCAGCGGGCGCCGAGCAGGGCCGCGGCGCGCACGCCGGTGAGCAGGCCGGCCGCCCCGGCCGTGTCGAGCAGCGGCAGGCCCGTGATGTCAATCAGCACGAGTCGTGCCCGCTCGCGCTCGATGCTCCTGAGCAGGGTCTGGGTGAACTGCTCGACCCGCGGCCCGTCGAAGTTGCCGATCAGCGGCATGATCAGCACGCCGGGCAGGGCGGGGATGACCGGCAGGTTCAGCTGGCGCACCGTCTCGGCCAGCGCGGCCCGCTCGGCCTGGGCCGCGCCCAGGCGCTCGATCGTCTCGGCGAGGCGGGCCCGCTCCTCCTCGAGCAGCCGCTGGCGCCGCTCCAGCTCGGTCACGTCGCGGCCGAGCAGCAGGCTGCCGATCGGGCGCCCGCCGTCGTCGAGGATGGCGGTGTGCCGCACATGGAGGCTGCGGCCGGCGATCGTGGTCTGGCCGGCCGCGTCGCCCGCGCGCAGCAGCGCGTCCAGGGGCTCGCCCCGGTGCAGCTCGGCCGCCGTGGCGGCGGGGTTGGCGAAGGTGACCCGGCCCTGCCCGTCGAGGATCAGCACGGCGTCGGCCATGGCGTTTACGGCGCTGGTGATGCCGGCCCGCGTCGGCAGCAGCAGGCGGGTGCGCAGCACGGTGTAGGCCAGGGCCAGCAGGATCGGCACGGACTGGAGCGCGCCGGCCCAGCCGAGGGCCCCCGTGAGCTGGGCCAGGACCACGGCGCCCAGCAGCAGCCCGACGCTGACCCGGGCGAAGGGCCGCCGCGCGAAGGCCAGCCCCAGGATGGCCAGGTGCGGGACCCACGAGAGGACGAAGAGCACGAGCACGGCCAGCCCGCCAGGCCAGGCCGGGCGTAGGCTATGGCCCGTCGGCGTCGCTTCGACCCCCGCGAAGATCACCCCCAGGCCGAGGGCCCCGTCGGCGGCGATCAGCAGAGCGGCCAGCCCGTAGGGCAGGGCGATCCAGCGGGCGGGCCGCCGCCCCTCGAACCAGGCGGGGGCGAAGAGGGCCGCGAAGAGCAGCAGCAGCAGCAGGTCGAGCAGGGCGATGGCCGCGAGGCTGAGGGCTGCGGGCGCGGCGGCCGCGGCGGGCGTGGCCGCCCTGTCCCCCAGGTCGCCGAAGAGGCGCACCAGCAGCAGAGCGGCGCAGACCAGCACGAACAGCCGGGCCGGCCTGTAGTCCCAGGCCCGCGTGGCGACGAAGGCGGCCAGGGCGCCGGTGCCGGCGACGACGAGGTACCAGAGGATCAGCTCGAGCATGGGCGCCTCACACAGGGGCGGATTGCTGTATCATACGGCATAAACGTCGGCCCGGAGCGCTTCCCGGCTGGCACGGCAGTTGCTGACGAGAGTGGTGCGACGAGGGGACCGTGACGGCGGCCGGCGAGCGCGCCCCCCGCTCCGCGCTCGCCGGACCCCTCGTCGCTCTACTATACGAGGAGACGCCCCGTGCATAAGACGCCGGCCCTGAGCGAGACGGCACCCCGGCTCAAGACCAGGGCCGTCGCGCCGAACTTCACGCTGCCCGCCCTTGCCGGCGGCGAGGTGACGCGCAGCGCCTACAGGGCGCGCAAGCACCTGGCCCTGGTCTTTCTGCCCGCGGACGACGCGGCGGCCCGGGCCTACCTCGCGAGCCTGACGCGGCGCTACGCCGATCTCCGCGCGGCGGATTCCGAGCTGCTCGCCATCCTCGCCGACCCCGCGGCCTCGGCCGAGGGCCTGCGGGCCGGCCTCGAGCTGCCCTTCCCCCTGCTGCTCGACCCGGAGGGGCGGGCGGCGGCCCGCTACCTGCCCGACGACGCCCCCCTCGGCGCCTTCATCCTCGACCGCTACGGCGCCGTGCAGAAGCAGTGGGCCCTCACGGCCCCGCCCCTGCCGCCGGCCGACGAGCTGATCGAGTGGCTCGAGGTGGTTGACCGGATGTGCGTGCTCTAGCCTGACGGCCCCCCAGCCCCCGCTCAGCGAGCGGCGGGCCGCACCAGCTTGCCCCCGCCCCCCCCCTCCACCTTCCCATTGAGAAAAATAATCTGCCCGCCCCCCATAGTGCGCACCACCCCCCCCCTGGGCC
>DAOLDO010000209.1:0-8876 GCA_035327325.1 Chloroflexaceae bacterium
CGCAGGCCGGCGCCGTCGCGCCCGGCCAGCCAGATCTCGGCGGCGGCCCCCTCGCCCCGGACCATGGCGATCAGCCGGCCGTCCGCCGTGGCGGCGAAGTCGCCGACCCCGTCGGCCAGGGCGCGCTCGGCGCCGGTAGCCGGGTCGAGGGCGGTCAGCGTGCCGCCGCGCAGGAAGAGGATCTCGGCGCCGATGGTCGAGACGAGGGGCGGGCTGGTTGGCGCGGGGGGCGCCGATGGGGCGGCCGTGGGCGCCTCAGTCGGGGCGGTCGTCGGCGCCTCGGTTGGCGCCTCGGTCGGGGCGAGCGTCGGCGCCAGGGTCGGCGCGGCGTCCGTGGGCACCGCCGTCGGCGCGGCGGTGGGCGCGCTGGTGAGGGCGGCGGTGGGGGCCGCCGGGGCGGCGACGGGCGTAGGTGGCCGGGCCACGGGGCTCTGGCAGCCGACGAGGGCCAGAGCGCAGGCGAGGGCCAGTGGGGCGATCAGGCGAGCTTGGCGGCGCATAGGGGCCTCCGCGAGGCGAAGGAAACGGGCCAGGCCAGGGCCGCGCCGGCGCGACGGCTCCAGGCCGGGCTCACAGACGACCAATGGAGAGGCATGGCCTCTCCATTGATCAACGTGCCGCGGGCCGCACAGTTCCCTACGCCGGCGGGCGAGACAGGTTGCTACCAGCAGACTCTCAGCTCTGGCGGGCCCCGGCCCGAGCTACGAGCTGGCCGGCTGGGTGACGAGCTGCTCGGCGGGGACGACGATCTTGATCGTGTCTTCGGCCTCGGCCTGCTGCTGGAGGCTGTCTACCCAGGGGAGGAACGACTCCGAGAACGCCTGCTGGCCGGGCGGGGTCTGGAGCAGGTCGGCGCTCTCGAGGGGGCGCACCGCCGGCTCTTCGAGCAGCTCGATGATGTGCCAGCCGAACTGGGTCTGCACCAGGCGTCGCTCGCCGGCGGCCATGCTGAAGACGGCCTCGTCGAAGGGACCGACGAAGAGTCCGCGGGGGGCCCAGCCGAGGTCGCCGCCGTTCTGGGCCGAGCCGGTGTCATCGGAGTGCTCGGCGGCGAGGGCCGCGAAGTCGGCGCCGCCCTCGAGATCCTCCAGGAGCCCCTCGGCCTCGCCGCGCAGCGCGTCGAGCTGGGCGGTGTCGGTGGTGGCGTCGGTGGCCAGCAGGATGTGGCGGGCCCTGACCTGCTCGATGGTGGTGGGGCGCAGGATGATCTGCTCGAGGATGCTGTCGCGCTCGAGCAGGCGGCGCAGGTTCGCCTCGCTGCCGACCCTGGCCTGGTCGAGAAAGGCGGCGAACTGGGCGTCGTCGCCGCCGGCCTGGGCGGCCTTGATCTGGGCGACCTGGCCCTCGACCTGCTCGGGGTCGGGGGTGACGCCCTCGTCGGCGGCAGCCTGGACCACCAACTCGACCTGGATCAGCTGGTTGAGCAGCTCGGCCGGGTCCTGGCCGGGCTGGTACTGGCGCACGAAGTCGCCGCGAAGGATGGCGCCCTCGCCAACCTCGGCGATCACCTCGGTGCTGCTGTACTCGCCCGTGGCCGCGGGCAGGGGGAGGGCTGTGGGCACCGTGGACTGGCCCGCGGTGGCATCTGCGGCCTGGCCTGGGGCCGCGGGGGCGGTGGGGATGAGCTGATCGGCCTCGCGCAGCGGGCCGGACGGCAGCATGAAGGCGAGGCCCACGCCGATCGCCGCCAGGATCAGCACCGAGACGATGATCACGGCCAGAGGCGGGCGCCCGCGCCCGTCGTCGGCCTCGTCGGCCGGCTCGCCGGCGGGCTCTTGAGCGTCTGGGGTGAGGCCGGTCGCCGAAGGCGACTCCTCAGGGGTTTCAGTCGAGGGCAGCTCGTCGGCGCCCTCTGATCGCTCGTCGGTCAAGGTCCTTCTCCGAGTATAGGCGCCACTGGCGCGCTTGATCAGCCGCCCGTATGCTACCACAGTTTTCCCCGGCCAGGCGGGGGAGGTTCCTTAGGGGAAGATGATAGGGGCACCGCGAACGGATGGGCGGATCGCGCTGGCGGCGGGCACCCGCATGGGGTATGATGGAGCCCGCGAGCGGGGAACAAGGGAGGAGTCCAGATGCGAAGACTGACCGCTGCCCTCGGGCTGCTGGCCATCGTCGCCGCGGCCGTCGGCGGCGCGGCCCTGGCGGCCCAGCCCGCCCGGCCCGCCCAGACCACCAGGCTGTTCCTGCCCGTCGTGCTGCGGCAGTCGGCGCAGCCAGGCGCGGCCTCATTCTGGGGCATGAACCTCTACCTCACCAAGCGCGAGCGGCGCGGGGCGGGCGACAACCTGGGCGCCCTGGCCGACCTGGCGCGCGGCGCGGGCGTGCAGTGGACGCGCGAGGAGCTGCCGTGGGACCTGATCGAGCCCCGCGATGACCAGTTCAGCACGGTCTACGACGAGGGGCTGCGCCTGGCCGCCGACAAGGGCTTCGGCATCATCGGGATGCTGCTCACCACGCCGGCCTGGGCGCGCGACCGGGCCTGCGCGAGCAGCTTCTGGTGCCCGCCCGCCGACGTGGCCGAGTTCGCCGAGTTCGCCGGCTGGATGGCCGAGCGCTACGACGGCGACGACCGCGCCGACGCGCCGGGCTCGCCGCGGGTGGCCGCCTGGCAGATCTGGAACGAGCCCAACGACACGGCCCTCTGGCCCGCCGTGGGCGGCGGCGAGGCCGGGCGCCGGCTGCGCTACGGCCAGCTGCTCGTGGCCGCCTACGGCGCGATCAAGGCCGCCGACCCGACGGCGACCGTGCTGATCGGCGGCACCTACATCTACGACGGCAGCTGCGCCGGCGGGGTCTGCGACGGCTTCAACTTCCTCAACGCCGAGGGTGGGGTCTTCCGGCAGGTGCCCGCAGCCCGCCGGGCCTTCGACGTCTTCGCCGTCCACCCCTACATCCCGACCGACCAGCCCGACGCGCCCGGCATCCCCCGCGTGATCACGCTCGAGGGGCGCCTGCGCACCGCCCGGGCCTGGCTCAACGACCCCGCCGTGGGCCGGCCCGACGCCCCCATCTGGGTGACCGAGCTCGGCTGGTGCACCGCGCCGGGCGCCTGCCCCGGCGGGGCGGGGGTCAGCGAGGCCCAGCAGGCCGCCTACCTGGCCCGCTCGCTGGTGATCGCGCAGCACGCCGGCGTGGCCCACCTGAGCTGGTTCCAGTTCGAGGACGCCTTCGACGACCCTGGCCGCGTCTGGGCCAACGCCGCCATCGTGCGCCGGCTCGACGGCGCCACCTACCCGGTGAAGCCCGCCTATACCGCCTACAGAACCATGGCCGCCCAGCTGGCCGGGGCCGCGCCCGCCGGCACGGGGCCTCTCCACACCCACGTCTACGACGCGGGCAACCCCCTTGGCGGCGGCGGCGGGGTCTACGACTACCGCTACACCCGCGGCGCCGCCGTGATCGACGTGCTCTGGAGCCCCGATCGCCCTGGCCCGGCGCGCCTGCCGGTGGCCCCCGGCCGCTCGGTCGTCCGCGTCGCCCTCGAGGGGAGCGTCGCGCCCCTGACGCCTGTGAACGGCGCCGTGGACATCGCCATCGGCGGGGCGCCCATCCTCGTGATCCAGAGTCCGTAGACGGACCCGTGATCCAAGGCCACGCGTTTTTACCACGAAGGCCACGAAGAGCGCGAAGGTGCGAGAGCAGCCCTACCGCTATGATCAGGGCTGTGCCACATGAGCGGCACAGCCGGACTTCTGTGGTACGGGCGAGCACGCCTTCTTCGCGGCCTTCGTGCGCTTCGTGGTAAAGACCATACGCCTGTGACCGCCAAGGTGAAGGAGCCTAGCTTGTCTGTTGAACCACTCTCGCCCCCGCCCTCGCCTCGGGAGGGCCCCGGGTGCGCCGTCTACGGCCTGTTCGCCCTGGCGATCTTCTGGACCTGCTTCGTGCTCGGTGTGAGCGCTCCGGTGGAGTGGGCGACCCGCGACGTGCTGGTGATCAGCGGGCTCGAGTGGCCGTGGTGGGCCAGCCCCGCCGTCGCCCTCGTCCAGGCGCTCCTGATCGGGGCACCCGTCGGGCTGCTGGGCGCGCTGACCAGGGCGCCGCGCCTGCGGGCGGCCTACCTGACCTGGGCGGCGGCCTGCGGGCTGCTGGCGGCCTACGGGCTGGTGCGCGGGCTGCCGGGCGGCTGGTCGCAGGCGGCCTGGCTGCTCCAGGCCCTGGTTGGCCTCGCGGCGGCCCTGAGCCTCTGGCTGGTCGGGCAGGGGCGGCCGCGACCCACCACGCGGGCGGGGCTGGCCGCCGGGCTGCTGCCGGCGCCCCTGGCGGCCCTGCCCTGGCTGGTCTTCGGCGCCCTCGGCTCGCCGACCGATACGCTCCTAGCCTTGCTTGCCGGCGTGTCCCTGAGCCTAGCCTTCGGCATGCTGCTCGACCGCCTGCTGCTGCCGGCGCTGGCCGCTGATCCTGGCGGCGCGGGCGGGGAGATCGGCTTCGGGGGCCTGGCCATCGGCGTGGCCCTGCTGATCGTCGCCGCGGGGGCGGGCTTCCAGGCGAGCAACCTGCTGCTGATGGCCGCCCTGCCGCCCCTGGGCCTCGCCGCGGCGGCCCTGGCCCGGTCGGCCGCCCCCGGACGCTGGTCGTGGGTCGCCCCCGCGGCCCTGGTCGGCGCGGTTGCGGGCGCCGCCATGGCCCTGTTCGACCCCGACGAGGTGACAATCATTCTGGGCGCCAACGAGATCCCCCACCAGGCCCTGGCCGCGGCGGGCTGGGCCATGGTCGCCGGGCTCGCCCTGAGCGGGGCCCTGTGGGCCGCCCGGGGCGCAACGGGGCTGCTCGGGCGCGGGCCGGTCGCCCTGGGCGGCCTCGGCGCCACGGCCCTCGTGGCGTCCCTGGCCTACGCCCTCGCAGGACACCCCGGCTTCTACGGCGAGCGGCTGTTCGTGATCATGGGCGAGCAGGCCGACCTCGGCGGCGCGGCCTCGATCGCGGGCCGCGAGGAGCGCGTTCGTTATGTCTATGAAACCACAACCGAGCTGGCGCAGCGGAGCCAGGCCGACCTGCGGGCGGCCCTCGGGCGCTTCGGTGTGCGGGCGACCCCGTACTACCTGGTGAACGCCCTCGAGGTGGACGGCGGCCCCCTCGTGCGGCTCTACCTCGGCTCCAGGCCGGAGGTGGCGCGGGTGCTCGAGAGCCCGCGGCTGCGGCCACTCCCGGCGCCCCCGCCCCCCGAGCCGGGGGAGGAGCGGGCCCCGGCCAGGCCCGAGTGGAACATCACCTCGATCGGCGCGGACCGGGTGTGGGCCGAGCTCGGGGTCACCGGCGAGGGGATCGTGATCGGCCAGTCGGACTCGGGGGTGGACGGGCAGCCCCCCGCCCTGCGCGCCGGCTACAGGGGCAGCGGCGGCGGCGACGCCTACAGCTGGCTCGACCCCTGGTACGGCACGCCCGCGCCGCGAGACTACGGCATGCACGGCACCCACACCCTCGGCTCGGCCGCGGGCGACGGGGGCATCGGCGTGGCGCCAGGGGCCACCTGGTTCGCCTGCGCGAACCTGGCCCGCAACCTCGGCAACCCGGCCCACTACCTCGACTGCCTCCAGTTCATGCTGGCGCCCCACGCCCCCGGCGCGGACCCGCTGGCGGCCGGCGACCCCGCCCTCGCCGCCCACGTGCTGAACAACTCGTGGGGCTGCCCGCCCGTCGAGGGCTGCGACGCCACCAGCCTCGAGCCGGCGGTCGAGGCCCTGCGGGCGGCCGGGATCTTCGTCGTGGCGAGCGCAGGCAACGAGGGCGCCCGCTGCGAGAGCGTGAGCGACCCGATCGCGATCTACGACGCCGTGCTCAGCGTCGGCGCGGTGGACGAGCGGGGCAACGTGACGCCCTTCAGCAGCCGCGGCCCGGTCAGCGTTGACGGCAGCGGGCGCACCAAGCCCGACCTCCTGGCCCCCGGCGACGAGATCCTCTCGGCGGCGCCGGGCGGCACCTACGCCCGGGCCAGCGGCACCTCGATGGCCGGTCCCCATGTCGCCGGCGTCGTCGCCCTGCTCTGGTCGGCCAACCCCGCGCTGATCGGCGACATTGAGGCCACCGAGCGCATCCTGATCGAGACCGCTCGCCCCTACGACGGCGAGGGCGGCCTCGGCTGCGCCGGCGACGGCGAGGCCAGCAACGTCTATGGCCACGGCCTGGTGGACGCCTACGCCGCCGTCAGCGCGGCCCTGGACAGCCGCTAAGGGCCCTTTCTGTCAATCTGTTCATTATTGTCAACGACAGCCATTAGTGGAATATGCCTTGCTGACCACGCGTGGCAGGAGGCGAGGGACAGCCCAGCCAGCAAGGAACCAGCCCATGGACGACACACCGACCATCCTGATCGTAGAGGACGACCACTCGATCGGCCGGCTGCTGAGCGAGATCTTCACCCTGGGCGGCTACAGGGTGGAGGTGGCCCCGACGGGGGCGGCCGCGGCGCGGGCCCTCAGCGCGGGCCGGCCCGACCTGATCGCGCTCGACCTGAACCTGCCCGACATCAGCGGCCAGGCCCTGCTGGAGGGCCTGCGCGAGCAGCCCGACACGGCGGCGCTGCCGGTGGTGGTGATCACCTCGCAGCTGCCCGTGGCCGGCCGGGTCCACGCCCAGGCCGAGGCCGTGGTGGCCAAGCCCTTCGACCTCGACCAGCTCCTGGCCACGGTGCAGCAGGTGGTCCCGCCGGCCGACCCGCGGGTTGATTTCCGCTAGCCTCGCCCGGCGGGCGTCAGGCCGGGATCTGGTATGATACAGGCCGGAGCCCTTAACCTGATGCTGGGAGCGAGCGATGAGCGACGAGATGCGCCTGCTGGTCTACAGCTTCGACAGCGTGGGCCGGGCCGAGGCGGCCCGCTCGGCCCTCGAGGCCCTCGACCGGCAGCTCGGCGAGCGCAACGGCCACTTCGCCATAGTGCAGAAGGGCGAGGACGGCACGATCAGCCTGCGGGAGCCGCGCGACTTGCGGCAGGAGATCGCCGGGCTCGCGGCCAGCGTGGCCGGCGGCGTCACCTGGTTCATCTACACCTTCGTGGGCCTGATGGGCACCCCGCCGGCGGTGCTGGCCGAGCAGGCCGCCGACGACACGGCCCACAGGCTGGTGCGCGACAGCGGCTTCCCCGACCAGGCCCTCTTCGAGATCGGCGAGGCCCTCGGCGCGGGCGACGCCGCGGTGGTGGCCCTGGTGCCGGCCGACGAGCGGGACGCCCTGGTCGCCGAGCTCGAGCGCCTGGGCGGCCGCCTCTGGGAGCACCCGCTGCCGCCGGCGGTCGCCGCCGAGCTGCGCGCCGGCCCCGCGCGCGACGCATGAGTCACCCCGGGGGGCTTGCGCCCCCCGGGAAGCCTGTGGGCCCGGCGCGAGGCGCCGAGCTCAGAAGCCTGGCTGCGAGCGGTGCCGGCCGCCCCCGCGCAGGATCGCGCAGACCCCGCCGGAGGCGCAGCGCGCGCAGCCCTCGGCCAGGAGGGCGGGCGCCTGTCCGCCGGCGACGGCCACGCCTTCGAGGTCGAGCACCAGCAGGCGCTGCATGGTCACGGCCCTGATGCCCGCCAGGGCGTGGTCAACCCGGGCGAGCTGCGTCTCGCTCACTGTGCTGGCCACGGTCAGGGCGTCGAGGGCCAGGACGAGGTCAACCACGGCCCGGTCCAGGGCGCCGCACCCCAGAGTCGAGAGGTCGAGGGCGACCCGCCGCGCCAGGGCCGCGAAGCTCTGGATGGCCGCGGTGCTCCATGCCCCGGTCGAGATCGACTCCCAGGCGACGGCGATTGACTGGAACGCCTCCGTCACTTTATATACGCCCTCGAGCTGCTCGGGGAGCTCGACGGAGCCCAGCTGTCGCTCGCGGGTGCGCATGACTGCCATACCTTGCCTCCTCCCGGGATGGGGGTGCCGACAGAAGCGTCGGGAGAGCTACCAGAGGGGAGCCCCGCCACCGCTCAGCCGAGCGGCGAGGAGCCGGGCGGGGGGCGGGCCGGCGCCATTGCAGGCCCGCCCCCCGCACAGCTTTCAGCGTACCAGGGTGGGCGCCGGAGCGCACTACGTAGCCATACGGAGCCGACCTCTGTAGAGATGCGGAAATCTGTGCAAAATGGGGAAGTCTAGCTGTCGAGGCTGACGATACCGCGGCGCATGGCGTAGCGGATCAGGTCGAGGGGCGTGTGCAGGCCGAGCTTGCGCATCATGCTGGCCCTGTGGGTGTCAACGGTGCGCACGCCGATCATCAGGCGCTCGGCGATCTCGGCGCTGGTCATGCCCTGGGCGGCCATATAGAGGATCTCGCGCTCGCGGGCGGTGAGGGTTTCGTACAGGTCTAGGGTGGTCTCGGCCGTCTGGTTGGCGTAGGCGTCAAGGGCCTTCTCGGAGAGCGGGGGGCTCAGGTAGCGGCGCCCGGCGGCCGCCTGCTGGAGAGCGTAGATGAAGTCGCTGGACATGGCCTCCTTCAGCACGTAGGCGGTGACGCCAACGCGCAGCGCCTCGCGCACGTACGACTCGTCCGCGTGCATCGAGAGGATGACCACGCGGGTGCCCGGCGCCGCCTGGCGGGCCTGGCGGGCCACCTCGAGGCCGCTCAGGCCCGGCATCATCAGGTCAACCACCAGCAGGTTCGGCTGGAGCCGCTCGACCATGGCCAGGGCCTCGGGGCCGCTGCCCGCCTCGCCCACGACGGCGCAGTTCAGGGCGCCCTCGAGCAGGGCCCGCAGGCCGGAGCGCACCACGGCGTGGTCGTCGGCCAGCACGATGGACAGCGGCTCGGCCCTCATGGTCGCACCTCGCGCTTCTGGGCCAGGGGAAGCTCGGCGAACACGCGGGCGCCCTCGCCGGGGGCCGACTCGATCGTCAGCTCGCCCCCGGCCAGGCGGGGGGGCTCCCGCGTGCCGGGCCCGGCCCGCCAGCACTGGGCCGGCAGGGCGGCGGCGCC
>DAOLDO010000210.1:0-8874 GCA_035327325.1 Chloroflexaceae bacterium
CATGGCCCGCGAGGGCGTGGCCCGCGCCCGCGCCGCCATCGCCCAGGGCCGCGCGCGCGACGCCGTAGACCTCCTGGCGCCGTTCGACCCCGCCGCCCTCTCGGCTGAGGTGGCCCGCGAAGCCCTCGGCACGCGCCGCGCGGCCATCGCGGCCCTTGTGGCCGCCCACGAGCTCGGCGCCGACGCCCTCGCCGCCGTCGAGGCGGCCCTCGCCGCCCTGGGCCCCGGCGAGCCCCCAGGCCGCTGATGAAAACCGCTACAGACGCTCCGGTGGGGCGTCTCGCAGGCAGAACCTAACCCTCACGAACCAAGGAGCGACCGATGCCAGAGACGCCCCCCCTGCTCACCCACCCCGAGACGGCCTGGCTCCTCCACGCCGTCGTGCCGCTGCTCACCAGCCTCGCGCTCCTCGCCGCCGGCCTGCTCGCCCGACCCCGCCTCGCCCTGCTCGTGGCGCTGGCCCGCGCCCGCCGTGCCAGGACCGCCCTCGCCGGCCTGCCGGCGGCCGACAGGCCCGACCCCGCCCTGATCTGGGCGCCCGCGACCATCGCCCCCGAGGCCCTGGTGACGGCGGCCCTCGCCCTCGCCGGCGCCGTCGCCCTCGCCCTCAGCCTCGTGGCGCCCGCGCCGCTGGCCCTCGCCCTCGGCGCCCCCCTGACGGCCCTGGCCGTATGGGCCCTCGGCGCCGCTGCGGCGGCCCGCTACACCGCCGGGCTCGAGCGCGAGCTCACGGCGGCCCTCGGGCGCCTCAGCGCGCTGCTGCGGGCCGGCGCCGGCCTGCGCACGGCCCTCGAGCGCGTGGTGGCCGACCTGCCCCCCGGCCCCCTGAGGGAGGAATGGTCGTTCCTGGTCACTCGCCAGGGCGTCCCGCTCTCGGGCGGCGGCATCGCGACGCCCCAGCAGGTGATGGCCGCCCTCGCCGACCAGACGCCCTCGCGGCGCCACGCCGCCCTGCTCAACCACCTCGGCGCCGCCGTGGGCCAGCCGCAGGAGGTCCTGGCCAGCCGCTGCGAGGTCGCCTACGGCGCCCTTCAGCGCTCGGAGCGGCGCCGCGACGAGGCGGTGACCGAGCTGGCCCAGATGCGCTACAGCGGTCTGGCCGTGGGGCTCGCCGGCGTCGCTATGGCCTGCTATCTGGCCTGGAGCCAGTGGGAGCGGGTGCTGCTCGCCTACAGCACGCCCCTTGGCCTCGTCGTGGGCCCCCTGGTCCTGTTGTCGCTCTGCCTGCCCGTCGCCGGAGGCGCGCTGCTCGCCCGCGTCGCCGACCTCGACTACTGAGTGTGGAGGCCATCATGTTCGATCTCCTGGTCGCCCCCGGCGCGCCCTTCTACGCGCTGGCCCTGGCCGGCGCCCTCCTCGCGATGCTCGGCGCGGCGCTCGCCCCGAGCAGGCCCCTTCTCGTGGGCCCCGCCGCTTCACATCTGGGCGCCGGCGGCCTGCTGGTGGCGGGCCAGCTGGCCGGGGTATCCGTCGCCGCCACGCTCCTTGGCCTGGCCATCGCGGGCGGGGCGCAGGGCGGCGCCCGGGCGCTCCTCATCTGCGGCGCCCTGGGGGCCTACCTCGGCCTGGGCGTGGCCCTGCCCCGGCGGCCCACCGCGCGTCGCGAGCGCGAGGCGGCCGCGCTGCGCCGGCTCACGCCAGGGTTCATCAGCTTCGTGCGCGTGGCCACGGGCAGCTTCGAGTCGCCCCTGGCGGTCATGCGCCGCTACACCCGTCGGCCCCAGGCCCGCCTGGCGCCCATGCAGGCCCTCGTGGCCGAGGCTCTCCAGGTCGGCGCCGATCTTCGGCTGCGGCCCTTCGCCGCCCTCGCCGCCGCCGCCCGGCCCCGCCGCTGCCGCGAGCTGACCGAGGTGGCCGAGGCCCTGGCCCAGGCCGAGGCCGAGGGCGCCTCCGTCGAGGCTGTGCTCGCCGCCCACCAGGAGACTCTCGAGCTGCTGCTTCAGGGCGAGTTCAGGCGCATGGTGCGCCGGCGCTCCATGTACCTCCTGCTAATGGTAGCCGTCAGCCTGGTCGTGGGAATCCTGCTGAACCTGCTCTTTGTCATGACCGGCGGCGGCACTGTCCTCACCCGGGTCGGCTGAGCGCCTATGGCCTGCTGGCGCTGAGGCTGTACATCAGCGGCACGCGCGGGCGGCCCTCGGCCGGGGCAAAGCGTCCACCCGGCAGGGCGACGGTGCCCTCGAATCCGGGGAAGCCGTTGGCGTAGGGGTACTCGCGCAGCGTCTCGAGCCGCATGCCGGCGGCGAGCAGCGCCCCCACCACCTCGCTCAGCGACCAGTTGAACTCGTGGCCCGGGTGCGGGTTGTGGAAGTCCACCACCCCCTCCACGTAGCCCGACGGAGTCAGGACAGGCCCGGCCCAGGCCACGTAGTCGCCAATGCCCTCGTCGAACGACATGAGCTGGCCGCCGCCGTAGTCGCCCACGACCCGCTCCCCCCGCTCGTCGAGCATGGCCAGGAAGGGGTGGAACTCGACCAGCACGAAGCGGCCGCCCGGGCGAAGCACCGCGGCAATGCCCTCGGCCCACGCGCGCAGGTCCGACAGCCAGATGACCGCCCCATACGAGCTAAACACCAGGTCGAAGCCCTCGCCCCGCGCCGCCGCAGCCGCCAGCCAGTCGTACACGTCGGCCCGGTGGAAGTCGGCCGCCAGGCCCGCGTCTGCCGCCAGACCCCGCGCGAAGACGATCGCCTCGTCGCTGATGTCCACGCCCGTGACGAGCGCGCCGCGGCCGGCCAGGCTCAGGGTGTCCTGCCCCGCGTTGCACTGCAGGTGCAGCAGCCTGCGCCCCGCCACGTCGCCGAGCAACTCGAGCTCCTCCGGGAAGAGCGTGCTGCCGCCCTCGCGCAGGAAGCGGGCCTGGTCGGCCTTGTGGCTGTTATGGGCCCGCGTCGCCTCGTTCCAGGCCAGCCGGTTCACCTCGTGGAGATCTTTGCGCATTGGCTCCCCCTTCGCGCCGCGGCGCTCAATTGCCGCCAGGCTAGGGCGAGGGTAGCACGGCTGGCCCCGGGCGGCCATCGGTCTAAGGGCTGGCCCGGCGACAGGCTCCTGCGAAAAAAAGAGCGGCTGAGCGATGTGCTCAGCCGCCACGGGTCTGGTGGGCCCCCAGGGATTCGAACCCTGAACCAATTGATTAAGAGTCAACTGCTCTACCGTTGAGCTAGAGGCCCAGCTCGCTAAAATTATACCCGCCGGGCTGCGCGCTGTCAAACTTGTGCCCGGGGCGGAGGTTTTGTACAATACAGAGCGCAGCTGGCGCCCCAGGAGCAGATGGTCGCGCGGGCTCGCCCCGCCCGACAGCCTTATGCCCATCAACGACTACTTCCAGGAGTACGGGCCGATCCAGCGGCGCCGCGCCGCCGCCCCGCCCCCCGAGCCCGACGAGCCCCCGCCGCGGGAGGAGCCGCCGCGCCCGCCGCGCCGGCGCCGGGCGGCCGCCCGGCGCGGCGCCGGCGGCTGGCTGCTTCTGCTCGTCCTCGTGCTCGCCGCGCCGCTGGCCCTGCCCTACGCCCTCAGCCTGGTCTACAGCGGCGAGGCCCTCCCCGGCGTGAGCGTCCAGGGCCAGCCCGTGGCCGGCATGAGCGCCACGGCGATCAGCGCGAGCCTGAGCGAGCGCTACGACGACTTCCTGCGCCGGCCGGTCAGCCTGGTCTACGCCGACCAGCAGTGGCAGCCCGCCCTGGCCGAGCTCGGCGCCAGCCTCGACACCGCGGCCGCCGCCAGGGCCGCCGTCTCCGCCGGGCGCCAGGGCGACCCGATCACGCGCCTGCGCGAGCTCTACGCCCTCTGGCGGCAGGGCCTCGAGATCGCGCCGCGCGTCGTGGTTGACCAGCGGGCCCTCCAGAACTATCTGCTCGGCCTGTCGCCCCGCATCGAGCACCCCGCCCAGGACGCCGCCCTCTCGATCGCCTCCGCCCGCGTCGTCGGCACCCCCAGCGCCCCGGGCGTCCAGCTCCTGGTGGACGCCACCGCCAACGACGTGCTGCTCGCCCTCCGCGACCTCCAGCCGCGCGAGGTGCCCGTCCGCACCCGCGCCCTCGCGCCCGGCGTGGACGACGGGGCCCTCGTCGCCGCACAGGCCCGCGCCGACGAGCTGCTCGCCACCCCGGTCGAGATGCGCCGCGGCGACCAGACCTGGGTCTGGGAGGCCGACCGCCTCGCCGAGCTGCTCGGCGTCCAGCCCCTGGACGGTCGCCTCGATGTGGTGGTCAACGGCGAGCGCCTCGCCAGGGCCGTCGAGGGCCTGGCCCAGCTGGTGGACACCGGCACCGCCGAGCCGCGCCTGCGCTTCGAGGACGGCCAGGTCCAGATCGTCGAGGAGGGCCGCCCCGGCTGGCGCCTCAAGCAGGAGGAGGCCGCCGAGCAGCTCGCCGGCCTGCTGCTCAGCGCCGCGCCCACCACACGCACCCTCACCCTGCCCGTCGAGGAGCTCGAGCCTCGCATCACCGAGGCCAGCCTCCCCGGCCTTGGCATCGCCGAGCTGGTGGCCGAGGGCAAGAGCAGCTTCGGCGGCTCGGCCGCCTACCGCATCACCAATATCATCGCCGGGGCGCGCCGCATGGACGGGGTGCTGATCGCCCCCGGCGAGGAGTTCTCCTTCAACCGCCAGCTCGGCGAGGTGGACGCCGCCAACGGCTTCGTGGAGGGCTACGCGATCATCGGCAACCGCACCCAGCTCGAGTGGGGCGGCGGGGTCTGCCAGGTCTCGACCACGGTCTTCCGCGGCGCCTTCTGGGCCGGCCTGCCGATCACCGAGCGCCACGCCCACGCCTTTTACATCAGCTGGTACGACCGCTTCGGCCTGGGCCCCTACGGCGACGGCCAGGGCCTCGACGCGGCGATCTACACCGGCGTCTCCGACCTGAAGTTCGTCAACGACACCGGCAGCTGGCTGCTGATGCACGCCGAGGTGGACGAGGCGGCCCAGGTGCTCACGGTGCGCCTGTACGGCACCCGCCTCGACCGGGAGGTGCGCCTCGACGGCCCCCTGGTCAGCAACGAGGTGCGCGCCCCCGCCCAGCCCGTCTATGTGGACGACCCGACCCTCCCCCGCGGCACGGTGCGCCAGAGCGACGTGGCCCGCGGCGGGCGCGACATCACCGTCCAGCGCATCATCGTCCAGGGCGGCTCCGAGGTGGGCCGCGACACCTTCCTCACCCGCTTCCGCGCCTGGCCCAATATCTTCGTGCGCGGCACGGGGTAGGGGCGCACCATGGGCACGCTCCCGCTGCTCTGCCCGGCCTGCAACCACAAGAACCCGCCCGGGTCGCGCTTCTGCAACGCCTGTGGCTCGCCCCTGGGCATCACCAGGCCCCTTGGCGAGCGCGGCACCGGCGCGCCGCGCGACGCGGTGATCGCCCCCGCGCCGCCCCGGCAGCAGCCCGCCGTCAGCCCGCCCCCGCCGCCGGCCCCCGCCGCCGGTAGCGAATCTGACGCGGAGCGTTTGCTCGAGCCCGGCACGACGATTGACCCCGCCGGGCGCTACGTGGTCGAGCGGGCCGTCGGGCGCGGCGGCTTCGGCCAGGCCTACCTGGTCTACGACCGCCAGCTCAAGCGCTTCTGCGTCGCCAAGCGCCAGGTGCCCAACGCGGCCTGGAGCCCGCGCACCCGCGAGGCGGCGGTCAGCAACTTCCGCCGCGAGGCCGGCCTGCTCGTCACCCTCAACGCGCCAGGCCACCCCAACATCCCCGAGATCTACGAGTTCCTGCCCGAGCAGGGCTTCCTGGTGATGAAGTACGTCGAGGGCCACGACCTCGGCCAGATCCTGCGCGACCGCGACGGCCGCCTGCCCCCCGCCGAGGCCCTCGCCATCGCCCGCGACGTCGCCTCGGCCCTGGCCTACATGCACGCCAGGCGCCCCGAGCCGGTGCTGCACCGCGACGTCAAGCCCGGCAACATCATCATAGACAGCGCCGGGCGCGTCTGGCTGATCGACTTCGGCCTCTCGCGCTCGGCCCCCCTCGACGCCGCCCTCGACCCGCGCCACACCCAGCTCGCCGGCACCCTCGGCTTCACCCCACCCGAACAGTGGCGCGGCAAGGCCGAGCCCCGCGCCGACGTCTACGCCCTCGCCGTCACCCTCCACATGCTGCTCACCGGCTACCAGCCCGCCCTCACCAGGGCCGACCTGCCCGACTTCCTGCGCGGCGCGAAGAACCCCTACCCCCTCGTGCGCAGCATCAACCCGGCCATCCACCCCGAGGTCGAGACCCTGGTGGCCCGCGGCCTGGCCTTCAGGCCGGAGGACCGCCCCAGCGCCGCCGAGCTGCTCGCCGCCCTCGACAAGATCCTCGCCCCGGCCGCCCGCGCCGTCCTCCAGGCCCCCGGCGGCGAGGCGGTCGCCGACGAGCACGCCCTGGCCCTCTGGGCCGAGCGCAACTGGGAGCAGGCGGCCGCCTGGCTCTACGCGGCCCTGCCCGAGCAGGTCGAGCAGCTCTGGGGCCGCAACAAGCTCGCCGCCGATATGCGCGCCATCGTCGCGCGCTACCCGGGCGACCAGCACGCCGGCCTCGACGCTGCGCTCGCCATCCTCGACCCCGACGGCTTCGGCGCCGAGGCGCCCCGCCTCGCCGACTTCCGCCGCGCCGTAGACTTCGGCGGCCTCGGCCTCGACGAGCGCCGCGACGAGTGGGTGCAGATCTCGAACACCGGTCGCCGCTACGCGCGCCTGAGCGTGCAGCAGCCCCCGTGGGTCGTGCCCTCGCTGCTCAGCCTCGGCCTGCCCCCCGGCCGCAAGCAGCGCCTGAAGCTCACCGCCGACGCGCGCCGCGCCGCGGGCAGCGGCCGCCTGCGCGGCGCCCTGGTGCTGAAGGAGCGCTCCGGCCTCGGCTTCCGCGTCGAGCTCCAGGCCCAGATCTCGCGCTGGCGCGCCTTCTGGCTGCGCACCGTCGCCGGCCAGCGCGCCCTCGACTGGGAGGGCGGCGCCGTGCGCCCGCTCAGGCTGATCAGCGCCCACCGCGGCGGCGTCTGGGCCCTCGACTTCGGCCCGCTCGGCCAGCAGCTCGCCTCGGGCGGCTGGGACAGCGCCGTGCGCCTCTGGCGCGTCGCCGACGGCGGCCCCGTCGCCACGCTCGACGAGCGGGCCGGCAACGTGCTCGGCGTCAGCTTCAGCCCCGACGGCCTGCTCGTCGCCGCCACCAGCAGCGACGAGAGCGTGAAGATCTGGGGCGCCAGGGGCGGCAAGCTTGTCCAGGCCATCGGTGGCCAGCGCGGCTACCAGGAAAGCCCCTGCTTCAGCCCCGACAGCCACGTGCTCGTCACCAACGGCAGCGACTCGTCGGTGCGCTACTGGCGCGTGAGCGACGGCACCCTGCTCGCCCGCATCATCGTCGAGGGGCGCAGCCTGGCCATGGCCTGCCGCCCCGACGGCGGGGCCATCGCCGTCGGCTGCGGCGACCGGCGGGTGCGCGTCTACGACTGGCGGCTCGGCGAGCTAAAGACTACCCTCGAGGGGCATCGCGACGGGGTGGCCTGCCTGGCCTACAGCCTCGACGGCTCGCTCCTCGCCACGGGCAGCGCCGACGGTGTGGTCTGCCTGTGGGACGGCGCGAGCGGCGAGCTGCGCCACCAGCTGCGCGGCCACCAGAACGCCGTGCGCAGCGTCGCCGTCCACCCCGACGGGCTGGTCGTGGCCTCGGGCGCCGTTGACGGCAGCATCAGGCTCTGGCGCACCTCCGACGGCGCCCTGCGCCAGGTGCTCAACGGCCACAGCAGCGGCGTCCTGCGCATCGCCTTCAGCCCCACCGGCGAGCTGCTCGCCTCCGGCGGGGGGGACGGGGCGATCACGCTCTGGCAGCCTGGGTGAGGCTTGCTCGCTTCGTTCGCGTGCCGGGTGAGGCTCGCTGCGCTCGCGGGGTGACGCTCGGGCTGCGCCCTCGCTGGGGTGATCCGCACAGTGCGATCTCGATCTCCTCACCCCGGGCGAGCGTCAGCGAGCCCTCACCCCGACGAGCAAAGCGTGCAATCACTGCTGGACGGCGGCGAGCACGGCCTGAACGGCCAGCACCACCATGTCGGGCCGCTGGCGCGGGATGTTATGGCCGCTGTCGGGCACGACGATCTGCGTGCTGTCGGTCGAGAGGGCGGCCATGGCCTGAGGCAGCTCGCGCTGGAGCAGGCCGACCAGGCGCTGCTCGACCTCGGGGGGCAGGCCGGGGGCCAGCACGTCGGGCACGCCGGCGACAAGCACGATCAGCGGGCGCGAGCCGAGGTCCCCCGCGACGCGGGCCTGCTCGGCGGCGGCCGGGATGTCCACGCCCTCGGCGTTGCGCGCGGGGTCGGCCACCTCCTCGCTGAGGAAGCGCCGGAAGCCCCTGAGCCGCTCGCTCTCGCCCTCGGTCTCGGGCGGCAGGGCGGCCAGGGCCTCGCGCCACCAGTCCTCGTGGACGGCGTCCACCAGGATCATGCCGGCCACGGCGCCGGGGTTGTCGGCGGCGAAGCGCCGCGCGAACAGGCCACCGAACGAGTGGGCCACCAGGATGTACGGCCCCGGCACAGCCGCCGAGCGCAGCAGGGCCGCCAGGTCGGCCGCGGCCGCGGCGGCGTCGCGGGGCGTGGGCCCCGGGTCGCTCGCGCCCAGTCCCGCCCGGTCGTAGCTGCAGGCGCGGGCCAGGCCCGCCGCCGAGGGCAGCACCTGCTCCCAGGTGGTGTGGTCGCCGGCGAGGCCCGCCTCGAAGATCACGGCGGGGCCGGGGGCGGCCATGTTGGCGCATGTGATGAACAGGCGCCGGCCGCCGATGTCCACCAGGGCCCCGGCCTCCAGCTCGGCGGCCGTGGGCGGCGTGGGCACCGGCGTGGCCGTCGGCGCGACCGTCGGCGCGAGGGTCGCCGTGGGCGGCGCCGGCGTGCCCGTGGGCGCGGGCGCGGGGGCCGCCG
>DAOLDO010000211.1:0-8866 GCA_035327325.1 Chloroflexaceae bacterium
CCCCCGCTCCGGCTTTGTCGCCGCCTCGCGCGAGAACCCCACCCCTTCCACCTCCCCCACCCGCGGGGACCGCCACAGAGGCTTTCGGCGGGCCCTGGAGGCCGCCGGCGTCGCCGCGCGCCCGGCCTACGAGCGCTTCGGCTACCACGGGCGCTTCGAGGCGCGGCTGCTGGCCCGCGAGTTGCTCGATCTCGCCGAGCCGCCGACGGCGATCTTCGCGGCCAGCGACACCCAGGCCCTCGGCGTGCTCGAGGCCGCCCGCGACGTCGGCGTGCCCGTGCCCGCCAGCCTCTCGGTGATCGGTTTCGACGATATAGACGTGGCCGAGTACCTCGGGCTGTCCACCGTCCGCCAGCCTTTGTACGAGACCGGCGCCCGCGCCACCGAGCTGATCTTCGGCATGATCGCCGGCCATACCCCCCCGCCGCTCGGCGAGTGCCTGCCCGTGGAGCTCGTCCGCCGCCAGACCACGGCCCCCCCGCGCCAGTCTCGGCACGCGAAGCGCCAGGCGCGGAGCGGGAGCCCGGCCCCGTAGCGGCGGCCAGGCCCGCCGCGGAACGCGACCGTCGCTCTCGATGCGCCTGGCACGTTTGTTGTGGCGCAGACCACGCGCCGACAGGCCAGAAAGGGGGTGATTCCGATTCGTAACGGCGTTGATCTCGCCGGCACCGGCGCGACTCGCCGGCGCACTTCCCAGGTCAATGGACGCCTGCCTACATGAAGGAAGGAAGCAATGCTTCGCAAACTCTCACTGGTCGCGCTCGTCGCTATGATCGCCGGCATCCTCGCCGCCTGCGGCGGCGGCACGGCGGCGACACCAACCACCCCGCCCGCTCCGCCGACCGAGGCCGCCGCGGTCGAGCCGACCGCCGCCCCGGCCCCTGAGGCCACCGAGGAGCCCATGGAGGAGGCCACCGAGGAGCCCATGGAGGAGGCCACCGAGGAGGCCACCGAGGCCCCGGCCGCCACGGCCGCGGTCGAGCCCCCGCCCGCGGGCGGCGGCGAGGCCAATACCACCGAGTCGCTCGAGGCGATCGCCGACACGATCAGCGCCGAGCTCGCCGCCGCCTACGCCGGCGAGTACCAGGGCACCACGGTGACGATGACCGGCCCCTTCGTCAATGAGGATCAGGTCAAGTTCGACAATGCGATCGCCGCCTTCGAGGACGCCACCGGCATTGACATCCAGTACGAGGGCAGCAACCAGTTCGAGGCGACGATCTCGATCCGCGTTGACGGCGGCAACCCACCCGACATCGCCGACTTCCCCCAGCCCGGCCTGCTCGCCAACTTCGTCCGCGACGGCGCCGTGGTGGACGTCAGCCAGTTCATCAGCGAGGACTGGCTGCAGCAGAACTATAACCAGAGCTGGCTCGACATGGCCCGCATGGAGAGCCCCGACGGCGAGATCACCGCGGGCGTCTGGCACCGCGTGAACGGCAAGAGCCTGGTCTGGTACCCCAAGGCCGCCTTCGAGGATGCCGGCTACGAGATCCCCGAGACCTGGGACGAGCTGCTGGCCCTGACCGACGAGATCGCCGCCGACGGCGACGCGGCCTGGTGCGTGGGCATCGAGTCGGGCGCCGCCACCGGCTGGCCTGCCACCGACTGGATGGAGGAGGTCATGCTCCGCACCACCAGCCTGGAGAACTACGACGCCTGGGTCGCCGGCGAGCTCCCCTTCGCCTCGCCCGAGGTGACCAACGCGGCCGAGTCCCTGGCCGAGATCTGGTTCAACGACCAGTACGTCTACGGCGGCCGCGCCGCGATCGTCACCACCAGCTTCGGCGACGCTCCCGCGCCGATGTTCAACAACCCGCCCCAGTGCTGGCTGCACAAGCAGGGCAACTTCATCACCAGCTTCTTCCCCGAGGGCACGGTGGCCGGCGAGGACTACGACTTCTTCTACCTGCCCGGCATTGACGAGCAGTACGGCGACCCCGTGCTGGTGGCCGGCGACCTGATGGCCATGTTCAACGACCGGCCCGAGGTGCGCGCCGTGATGTCGTTCTTCACCAGCGGCGCCTCGGTCGAGAACTGGCTTGGCGCCGGCGGCGCCGTCTCGCCGCACAATGACTCGAACCTCGAGGCCTACGGCGAGAATATCGTCGAGCGCGGCGTGGCCGAGATCATCCTCAACGCCGACAGCCTGCGCTTCGACGCCTCCGACCTGATGCCCGGCGAGGTCGGCTCCGGCTCGTTCTGGTCGGGCATGACCGACTGGGTCGCCGGTACGGTGCCCCTCGACCAGGCGCTGCAGGAGATCGATGCGGCCTGGCCGCGCTAGGCCGCGCTGACGGACGTCGGGGGGGCTATGACCCCCCCGACGGCTACTACCGTGTGCGTGGGCGGGGCGCGGGCCCCGCTGGCGCCCCGTACTCGCAACGGAGCGTAGCGATGTCAAGCACAACGGATCTGAACACACGGCGCGCGCCAGATTCGGCCGCCGAGGGGGTGAACGTAGGGCGGCTCGCCCTGGCGCTCCTGCTCTTCGCTATCCTGATGGCGGCCCTGTGGGGCGGCTTCGTCTTCCTGCGCGACGTCCAGCGCAACAACAGCCTGCCCAAGCTCGTCACGGCCGCGATCGCGATCGTCTGGGGCGTCGGCGGCGCCGCGGGGATCTTCTACACCTTGAACGCGGTGGTCGAGCAGCTGCCCACCGGCGCCCGCCGCATGATCACGCCCTTCGTCTTCGTCGGGCCGGCCATGCTGCTGCTCGGCTGGTTCCTGTTCCTGCCCACGCTGCGCACCTTCTACATCAGCCTCTTCAACGCCAACTCGACCCAGTTCGTCGGCCTGCAGAACTACGCCGCGGTCTTCACCGAGCGCACCATGCTGAACGCCTTCCAGAACAACCTGCTCTGGATGGTCTTCGGCACCGCCGGCTGCGTGATCTTCGGCCTGCTGATCGCCGTGCTCGCCGACCGCTCGAGCTTCGAGACGCTCGCCAAATCGTTGATCTTTATGCCGATGGCGATCTCGCTCGTCGGCGCGGGCGTAATCTGGCGCTTCATCTACTACTATGTGCCCCCGGGCCAGACCCAGATCGGCCTGCTCAACGCGATCGTCACCGGCCTGGGCGGCCAGCCCCAGGCCTGGACGACCCTGCTCCAGCCCTGGAATAACTTCTTCCTGATCATCATCCTGATCTGGATCCAGACCGGCTTCGCGATGGTGATCTTCTCCGCCGCGATCAAGGGCATCCCAGAGGATATCATGGAGGCCGCCCGAGTGGACGGTGCCACCGAGGTCCAGATCTTCTTCAGGATCATGCTGCCGTTTATCCAGGGCACGATCGTCACCGTCACCACCACGATTGTGATCTTCACGCTGAAGATCTTCGATATCGTGCTGGTGATGACCGGCGGCCAGTACGGCACCAATGTAATCGCGGTCGAGTTCTACCGCCAGTTCTTCACCAACCGCAACTTCGGCTATGGCTCGGCCATCGCGATCGTGCTGCTGGTCGCCGTGATCCCGGTGATGTACTACAACCTGCGCCAGCTCAACAAGCAGGAGGTGTTCTGATGGCCGCCACCACGAGCACGGCGCGCCCCGCCTCCAGCCGCGCCGCCAGCGCCAGGCGCCAGGCCTTCTGGGGCAAGGTCACCGTCAACGTCGTCCTGGCGCTGATCTGCATCCTGTGGACCATCCCCACCTTCGGCCTGCTGGTCTCGTCGTTCCGCGACCGCGAGGCGATCAGGGGCAGCGGCTGGTGGACGGTCTTCCCCCACCGCGAGGTAGTGGCCGGCGAGCTCATCACCCTGTCGCCCGCGACCGACCTGCGCCAGCCGATCACGCTGCCGGCCGAGCTCGGCGGCGGCACCTACACCGCCGACCAGCTCAACAGCGGCGTGGTGCTGCCCGACGGCCGCACCGTGGCCTGGGCGAACCGCCGCGCCCGCGAGCTGGCCGTCCAGGAGCGGCAGTGGGCGATGGATACCACCTTCACCCTGCAGAACTACCGGACGGTGCTCAGCGGCACGCCCTACACCTACACCACTGCCGACGGCCAGACCTTCACCGAGGAGGGCAACGACCTCTGGGATGCGCTGATCAACACGGTCGCCGTGGCCGTGCCCGCCACGGTGATCCCGATCCTGATCGCCGCCTTCGCGGCATACGGCTTCGCCTGGATGCGCTTCCCCGGCCGCTTCCTGTTCTTCACGATCGTGGTGGCGCTGCTGGTGGTGCCGCTACAGCTGGCCCTGGTCCCGATCCTGCGCGACTATGTGCGCCTCGAGCTGAACGGCACCTACCTGGCGGTCTGGCTGGCCCACACCGGCTTCGGCCTGCCGCTGGCCACCTACCTGCTCTACAACTACGTCAGCCAGCTCCCCCGCGATGTGCTCGAGTCGGCGTTTATTGACGGGGCATCCCACTTCACGATCTTCACGCGCCTGATCCTGCCGCTCTCGCTGCCGGCCCTGGCCTCGTTCGGCATCTTCCAGTTCCTCTGGGTCTGGAATGACTACCTGGTGGCCCTGGTGTTCATCGGCACCCAGCCCAACGTGCAGGTGCTGACCATGCGCCTGGCCGATATGGTCGGCTCGCGCGGCCAGGAGTGGCACCTGCTCACCGCCGGCGCCTTTGTGACCATGCTGATCCCGCTGGTGGTCTTCTTCTCGCTCCAGCGCTACTTCGTGCGCGGGCTCCTGGCCGGGTCCGTCAAGGGGTAGGCGGCGGCCCCGGCGGGGGCGGCCCGACGTGGGGTATGTGGGGCGGCCACGTTGGGCCGCCCCTACGGCATGGTTGGGCGATGATGGGGGGCGGCGGGCCGCCGGGCGGCGATGGGGGGCGGCCACGTGGGGCGGCCCGTACGTTGGCTGGATGGCGCCTTCGGGTGTCCCGTGCTGCCCCCATGGCGAGTCGTGCTACAATGCGCCCTAACTCTGTGCCGCGTGTCACGAGAGAGGGCACTATGCGCTTTGAACGATCGAGCGGCATCCTGCTGCACCCCACCTCGCTGCCAGGCCCGTGGGGGATCGGCGACCTCGGGCCCGCCGCCTACCAGTTCGTCGAGTTCCTCGCCGCCGCCGGCCAGAGCCTCTGGCAGATCCTCCCCCTCGGCCCCACCGGCTACGGCGACTCGCCCTACCAGTGCTTCTCGGCGAGCGCCGGCAACCCGCTCCTCGTCAGCCTCGACCAGCTCATCCAGCGCGGCCTGCTCAGCTACGACGAGGTGGTCGAGGCCGCCGGCGGGCGCGAGCTCGGCGTGGACGGCGTCAACTACGGCGAGGTGATCGCCTTCAAGCTGCCCCTGCTGCGCCGCGGCTTCGAGCGCCTGCGCCAGGGCGTCGCCCCCGAGCTGGCCGCGGCCTTCGAGCGGTTCGCGGCCGACCAGGCCCGCTGGCTCGACGACTACGCCCTCTTCATGGCGCTGAAGGATGCCCACGGCGGCGAGCCCTGGAACACCTGGGCGCCCGAGCTGCGCGCCCGCGCACCCGAGGCCCTGGCAAGGGCGCGCGCCGAGCACGCCGAGGCCGTCGCGCTGCAGCAGTTCCTCCAGTTCCTCTTCTTCCAGCAGTGGCTCCCGCTCAAGGCTTACGCCAACGAGCGCGGGATCAGGATCATCGGCGACGCGCCGATCTTCGTCGCCTACGATAGCGCCGACGTCTGGGCCAACCCCGGGCTCTTCTACCTCGACGCCGAGGGCGCGCCCACCGTCGTCGCCGGCGTCCCCCCCGACTACTTCAGCGCCACCGGCCAGCGCTGGGGCAATCCCCTCTACCGCTGGGGCCGCATGGCCCAGGACGGCTACGCCTGGTGGGTCGCCCGCCTGCGCGCCGCCTTCACCCAGGTGGATATCCTGCGCCTCGACCACTTCCGCGGCTTCGCCGCCTACTGGGAGGTGCCCGCCAGCGAGGCGACGGCCATGCGCGGCCGCTGGGTCAAGGGTCCCGGCGCCGCCCTCTTCGCCCGCCTCGAGCAGGAGCTCGGGGCCCTGCCGATCATCGCCGAGGACCTCGGCCTGATCACCCCTGACGTCGAGGCCCTGCGCGACCAGTTCCACCTCCCCGGTATGGCGGTGCTCCAGTTCGCCTTCGGCGGCGATCCGGCAAATATCTACCTGCCCCACAACCACACCCCCAACAGCGTGGTCTACACCGGCACCCACGACAACAATACCACCGTCGGCTGGTTCGGCGGCCTCGACGAGGCCGGTCGCGACCATGTGCGCGCCTACCTCGGCCGCGACGGCGGCGATATCGCCTGGGACCTGATCCGCGCCGCGATGATGTCGGTGGCCAACCTGGCGATCATCCCCTTCCAGGATGTGCTGCGCCTCGGCGCCGACGCCCGCATGAACACCCCGGGGCTGCTCGGCCAGAACTGGGGCTGGCGCTTCCGCGCCGAGGCCCTCAACGAGGGCGTCGCCGGCGGCCTGCGCTTCCTCACCGACCTCTACGGCCGCCTGCCCCCCGCGCCCCGGCCCCAGGACGAGGAGCCCGACGGGCTGGAGTACGAGCCGGCCGACCAGTAGGGCCCCCGCGACCGGCCTTGCCTCATCCACGCCCCCGGCGTGGATGATCATTTTCTCACTGGCATTTTGGCGGTTCTGCGGCACAATGCCCGTAGCCGATCATCCCAGCGCCGAGGTGCCAGCATGCAGCCGATCACGATCAACAGCGACGAGCTCAGAAACGACGCCCCCCTCCCCCAGATGTACCGCGTGCGCCAGCGCTGGAGCAGCGCGCCGGTCGCCGACATCCCCGGCGCCGTGCGCGCCCAGCTCGACGGCCTGGCCCTGCCGGTCAGCCCGGGCATGCGCGTGGCCGTCACCGCCGGTAGCCGCGGCATCAACGACATCGTGCCGGTCACCAGGGCCGCCGTGGCCTGGCTGCGCGCCGCCGGCGCCGAGCCGTTCATCGTGCCGGCCATGGGCAGCCACGGCGGCGCCACGGCCGCCGGCCAGGTCAAGATGCTGGCCTCGCTCGGCATCACCGAGGAGAGCGTGGGCTGCCCGATCCACAGCTCGATGGAGGTGGTGCAGGTCGGCAGCATCGCCGACGGCACGCCGGTCTTCATGGATAAGTTCGCCGCCGAGGCCGACGGCGTGCTGGTGATCAACCGGGTCAAGACTCACACCTCGTTCGACGGCCCGATCGAGAGCGGCCTGGCCAAGATGTGCGCCGTGGGCCTGGGCAAGCGCCAGGGCGCCGAGACCGTCCACCGCACCGCGGTCTACGGCCTCAAGCAGCAGATGGTGCCCATGGCCCGCGTGATCGTCGAGCGCGGCAAGGTGCTCGGCGGCCTGGCGATCATCGAGGACGCCCGCGAGCAGACGGCCGAGGTCGTGGCCCTGCCGCCCGACGAGATCGGGCGCGACGGCGAGGCCCGCCTGCTGGCCCGCAGCAAGGAGCTGATGGCACGCCTGCCCTTCGAGCGCCTCGACGTGCTGGTGGTGGACGAGCTGGGCAAGAATATCAGCGGCACCGGCATGGACACCAATGTGATCGGCCGCCTGCCCATCCCCGGCGAGCCGCCCATGCCCTCCCCGATCATCAACGTAATCGTGGTGCTCGACCTGACCGAGGCCACCCACGGCAACGCCAACGGCATGGGCCTGGCCGACCTCACCACGGCGCGCCTGGCCGGCAAGGTGGACTTCCACGCCACCTACGTGAATGTGCTCACCGCGGGGCTGGTGGGCCTCTGCAAGGGCGGCCTGCCGATCGTCCTGCCCACCGGGCACGACGCCGTCGCCACGGCGATCAAGGTCTGCGGCCAGGCCGACCCGGCCGACGCCCGCGTGGTGCGGATCAAGAACACGCTGCTGCTGGAGGAGCTGCTGGTCAGCCCGGCCCTGCTGCCCGAGGTCGCGGCTCACCCGGGGCTCGAGCTGCTCGGCCCGGCCACGTGGGAGGGGCTGGACTAAGGCTGAAGGGTAAAGGCTGAGGGCTGAAGGGCGCAGCGGGCTGCGCCCTTTCTTGGTGTACAATCGCCGGGGCGAACTCCGCCCTCCCCAGCGGGCCTGCCATGAAGATCCTGCTCCTGGCGCCCTACCCGCCCTACCCGCCGCGCGGCGGGGGCGCCCTGCGCGTCTACCACCTGGCGAAGGGCCTGGCGGCCCGCCACGACCTGACCCTGCTCAGCTTCGCGCCCGATGCGGCGGCCGCCGCAGCCATGGCGCCCCTGCGCGAGCTGGCCGGCCTGGTGACGGTGCAGGGGCCGCCCCCGCGCGGCCTGGCCCGGCGCGCCCTCGGCACCCTCGCCTCGCCCCTGCCCGACATGGCCCTGCGTAACAGGAGCCGCCCCTTCGCCGAAGCCCTCAGCCGGCTGCTCGCCGCGGATCGCTACGACGTAGTGCAGGCCGAGAGCATCGAGCTGGCCGGCTACGCGCTCATGGCCCGCGGCCTCGGGCCGCGCCTCGTCCTCGACCAGTTCAACGCCGAGCACCTGCTGCAGCGCCGCGCGGCCCTGGCCGACCTGCGGCGCGCCCTGGCCCTGCGCCCGCGCGCCCTCGCCGGCGGGCTCTACTCGCTGATCCAGTGGCGCAAGCTGTCCCGCTACGAGGCGCGTCTGCTGCGCGAGCTCGACCTGGTGACGGTGGTCTCGGAGGAGGACCGGGCGGCCCTGGCCCGGCTGGCCCCGCGGGGCGGCGCGCGCCTGGCCGTAGTGCCGAACGGGGTGGACACCGCGCGCGTGCGCCCTGGCGCCGTGCGTGGCGACATGGGCCCGTTCACCATGGCCTTCACCGGCACCCTCGACTTCAGGCCCAACCTCGACGCGCTGCGCTGGTTCGTCGGCGAGGTGCTGCCGCTGGTGCGGGCCGCACGGCCCCGGGCGCGCCTGCTGGTGGTGGGGCGCGTCGCCGGCCCCGCCGCGCTGGCCCTGGCAGGCGACGCCGGGGAGGTGGTGGGCG
>DAOLDO010000212.1:0-8781 GCA_035327325.1 Chloroflexaceae bacterium
GGGCCGGGGTGGGGGCGGGGGGGGGGGGGGCCTCGGTGGGGGCAGGGGGGGGGGCCTCGGTGGCCGCGGGCGCCGCCGGGGCGGTGGTGGGCTGGGCGGCCGGGGGCGCGCCGCCGCAGGCCTGGAGCACGAGCAGACCGCCGCCGACGGCGGTCAGCCGCAGGAACTCGCGGCGGGAGGCGCGGCGGGCGGTGAACGCGGGCAGGGCCGGCTTCTGCTTGTCCATGGGCTCAACTCCTTACCAGCAGGTGGAATCTGAGGCGCCCGGGGCGCCAGGGGACGCGCTTCAGTCGGGACGCGCCTGTCGGCGCTACAACACCCTGCCAGCACGAGGGGCGTAGCCGGCCGGGGCAGGCCCGCGCTCGGGGTGCGGCGTCGCGGGACAAGTTTCAGACAGTGGGAGTGACGGAAGCAATAGTAGCAAAAGTGGCCGTCCTTGTCAATAGATTGTCTGCACGATCCGTTGACACACCCCGCCGATTCTGCTATAGTGAGCAGCACCGACACCCATAATTGTCTGCAATTTGTCCCAGCACACACCAGGCGACGACAGCCGCACGGGGCGATGGGCATGAGCGATCACGGCCTTGCGCGAGAGAACGGCCAGCGCGAGCTGCGGGCGCGCGACCTAGAGCGCCTGATCGAGGAGCAGATCCGCGCCGGGGCCTACGAGGGAGGGGCGCGCCTGCCGACGGTGCGCGAGCTAGCCCAGCGCTACAGCGTGAACAAGAACACCGCCTCGCGGGCCTACCAGGCCCTGGCCCGGCGCGGCCTGATTGACTTGTCGCGCGGGCGCGGCGCCTTCGTCAGCCCGCCCGAGGGCGGCGACGGCGCGTCGTGGGAGCACCGGGTCGAGCAGCTGGTCCAGAGCGCCAGGCAGCTCGGCCTCAGCCGCGCCGAGCTGCTCGATGCTGTGGGCAGGGCGGTCGAGCGCGCCTTCGGCGCGGCGCCGCCGCGAGTGGTCTTCGTCGAGTGCAACCAGCAAGACCTGGAGGCCCTGGGCGACGAACTCGGCGCGATCACGGGCACGCCGATGGAGCTGGCGATGCTCGACGAGGCCCTCGGCGCCGCCGAGGCCCTCGCCCGGCGCTACGACCTGGTGGTCACCACCTTCCAGCACCTCGGCGAGCTGCGCCAGGCGACGCCCGCGCCGCTGCGCGACCAGGTGGTCGGGGTCCACGTCGCCCCGACCCACGACACGCTGCTCGACCTGGCGCGCCTCCATGTGGCCACCTTCGGCCTGGTCTGCGACACGCCGAGCACGATCGAGAGCCTGGCCCACATCATCGCGACCTACAACCCGTCGGCGGCCATCCTGCCCGCCCTGATTGACGACGAGCGGCAGCTCGCCCGCGCCCTGGCCCAGGCCGACGCCGTGGTCGTGACCAGGTCGTGCCGCGAGCGGCTGGCGGCCCTCGGCCTCGAGCTGCCCCTCGTGACGGTGGTCTTCACCATAGACCAGCAGTCGATAGACTTTCTGCGCCGGCGCCTGCAGGAGCTGCGCCAGCCGCGCGCGACCCCCGTCGCGCCGTAGGCGAGGCCCGCCCAGCTCGCACTAAGGGATGGTTCATTGTCACTTTACCGTCTGGCCCCGCCGCAGACCTCAACCCCCGGCCCCCTCTCCCCGCGACGCAGAAGCTGCGGCGAGGGCGGGAAGGGGGGGCCGCACGCCAGGGGCGTCCCTGGCTCCGCCGGGCGCGCAGCGAGGCGAGGGTGAGGTCCGGAGCGACCGTCAGGCAGAGTGAGCCCTGCTGAAGACTTGTCTAAGGAGGAGGGATGTCCGCCGCCGAGAAGTATCTCTACGCCGACCTGACCTGGCCCGAGGTGAACGAGGCGGTGGCCCTGGGCAAGGTCATCCTGCTGCCCGTCGGCTCGACCGAGCAGCACGGCCGCCACCTGCCGCTCGACGTGGACAACCTGCTGGCCACGGGCGTGTGCCTGGAGGCCGGGCGCCGGCAGCCCGAGCGCATCCTGGTCGCGCCGACCATCCCCTACGGCTTCAACATCCACGCCATGGACTTCCCCGGCACGGTCCATGTGGCCTACGACCACTTCGTGGAGTTCTGCCTCGACGTGGTCAAGAGCTTCGCCTACCACGGCTTCAAGCGGATCGTGATCGTGGACGGCCACGGCTCGAACGAGCACCTGCTGGAGTTCGTGGGCCGCCGCGCCGTGCTGGAGACGGACGCCCTGGTCGCCTCTTTCATGTGGTGGAACATGCTGCGGGTGGACCCGGGCTTCCTGCCGTCGGTGCGCGATTCGGCCTTCCCCGGCGGGGCGGCCCACGCGTGCGAGATCGAGACCTCGCTGTACCTGCACCTCTGCCCGGAGAAGGTGCAGATGGACAAGGCCGAGGATCAGATCACCTTCCACAACAGCCAGGGCGCCACGGGCTTCCGCTGGTTCGACGCCTTCGGCGCGGGGCCGGTGCGCCTGGTGGAGTGGACGAGCAGCTACACGCCGAGCGGGGTGGTGGGCCAGCCGACCCTGGCCACAGCCGAGAAGGGCCGGCGCATCCTCGACGAGGCCGTGCGCCACCTGCTGGACTGGGTGACCGAGTTTCAAGCCTACCAGGGCGCCGCCCGGGCCAGCCACCACGCGGCCCCGCCGACCAGCCCGCTGCCGCCGACGTGATGGCGCTCCCGCTCAAAACAGAACCGCGAACGTCCGCCGGGGCGTGCGGGCGCCCACGCTGAGGCGCACCGACGCCAACCGCAAGGGGGCTGCGGAGCTTCCTAACCATGAGGGATAGCCGATGACCCTGCACGAGACCCACGGCTTCACCCGCTGCGCGGTTGGCGTCGCGCGGCGCGACGTGACCCCGCCTGTGGGCATCTACGCCCGCTCGTGGGGCGCCGCGCGCCACGACGTGGCCGAGGGCGTACACCGCCCGCTGACGGCCACGGCCGCCGCCCTGCGCCCGCTCGCCGGGGACGGCCCCGACCTGGTGCTGGTCGCCCTGGACATCGGCTGGTTCCCCTACAGGCCGGACGAGCGGCGCATCAGGGGCGCCATCCTCGCCGCGACGGGGCTGGGCGAGAACACACTGCTGATCAACATGTCGCACACCCACGCCGGTGCGAGCGTCAACACGCAGCTTGCCGACCGACCGGGGGGCGAGCTGGTTGGGCCCTACCTCGAGCGCATGGTGGGCGAGGTGGCGGCGGCGATCGGCGAGGCCCGCGAGCGGGCCGCCCCCGGCTGGATCACCTACGGCTACGGGCGCTGCGCCCTGGCGGCCAACCGCGACTTCTGGGCGCCCGAGCTGGGCCGCTACATCTGCGGCTACAACCCCGGCGGCCCCGCCGACGACACCGTGCTGGTGGCCAGGGTGACGGCGGACGACGGGACGACCCTGGCCACGCTGGTCAACTACGCCTGCCACCCGACCACGCTGGCCTGGGAGAACCGGCTGCTCTCGCCCGACTACATCGGCGCGACGCGCGAGGTGCTGGAGGGCATCCACGGCGCGCCGTGCCTGTTCCTCTACGGCGCCGCGGGCGAGCTAGGCCCCCGCGAGGGCTTCGTGGGCGACCCGGCGGTGGCCGACCGCAACGGGCGGCAGCTCGGCTACGCGGCCGCGGCGGCCATCGAGGCCCTGCCGCCGCCCGGCCAGCGCCTGACATACACGGGCGTGGTCGCCTCGGGCGCCAACCTGGCCACCTGGGCCTACAGGCCCCTCGACCCGGCGGCCCAGGGCCGCTGCGCGCGGCTGGCCAACGCCGTCGCCACGGTGCCGCTGGCGCGCAAGGCCAGCCTGACCCCGGTGGACCCGCCGAGCGCCGACGGGGGCGACCCGGCGGCCGAGGCCGAGAAGGCGCGGCGGCGCGGCTTCATCCAGGCGGCCCTGGGCGACGACCCGGTGCACCAGATGCCGATCTGGGCCTGGCGCCTGGGCGACGCCCTGCTGGCGGCCTGCCCCAACGAGGCCTACTCGCAGATGCAGACCGAGCTGCGCGCCCGCTTCCCCGGCAGCCCGGTGCTGGTGCTGGGCTGCACCAACGGCACCGTGGGCTACCTGCCGCCCCGCGCAACCTACGGGAGCGGCCGCTACCAGGAGCAGCAGTCGCCCTTCCTGCCCGGCTGCCTCGAGCAGGCCACCGACGCGGCGGCCGAGGCGCTGGGGCGGCTGAGGGCTGAAGGATGAAGGAGGCCGGCGGGGCCCCTTGCGCGGGGCCGCGCCAGGTGAGGAGGGCCCGATGAGCGAGAGCCACATCGTCAGCACGGTCGCCTACGAGCGGCCGGGCAAGCAGCTGGGCACCCTGGCCGTGCCCCAGTCGGTCAACGGCTCGGGCTGGCGCAGCGAGTACATCCCGATCGCCGTGGTCAGCGGCGAGCCCGGGCCGACGGCGCTGCTGTTCGGCGGCAACCACGGCGACGAGTACGAGGGCCCGGTGGCCCTGATGAAGCTGGCCCGCGAGCTGGAGCCGGGGCAGCTGCGCGGGCGGGTGATCATCGTGCCGATGCTGAACCGGCCGGCGGTGGCGGCGGGCACGCGGCTGTCACCCCTGGACGGCAAGAACATGAACCGGGCCTTCCCCGGGCGGCCCGACGACACGATCACCGGCATGATCGCCCACTACGTGAGCAGCGCGCTCTTCCCGCTAGCCGACCTGGTGGTGGACATCCACTCGGGCGGGCGCTCGGCCCACTTCCTGCCCTCGGTGAACATGCACCGGGTGCCGGACGACGAGCAGATGCGCAAGATGATCGCCGCCGGCATGGCCTGGGGCGCGCCCTACGTCTTCATCTACCGGGACGTTGGCGGGGTGGGGCTGCTGCCTGGCGAGGCCGAGCGCCTGGGCAAAGTGACCCTGGGCACCGAGATGGGCAGCGCCAGCCAGTTCGGGGCCGAGATCCTGGCGATCACCGAGACGGGCGTGCGCAACGTCCTGCGCCACGCCGGCATCCTGGCCGACCGCGCGCCGGACGAGCCGGCCGCGCCGGCGCAGGTGGTGGCCGCCGACCAGTACGACGACTACATCATGGCGCCGGCGAGCGGCATCTTCGAGCCCTTCGCCGAGATGGGCGCCTGGATCGAGGCGGGGCAGCCCGTTGGCCAGATCCACGCCGTCGAGCAGCCCTTCGCCGCGCCGACGCCCGTGCTCGCCCGCACCAGCGGCATGCTGATGAGCCGGCGGGCCTTCCCCCTGACCAGCCAGGGCGACTGCGTCGCCACGCTGGTGCGCCCCATCACCCTTGACTAGCACGGCCCGGCCGAAGGGGCTCGAGTTATTCACCACGAAGGACACGAAGCGCGCGAAGGTTCGAGAGAAGCCCTGCCGCTCCCTGCTCTGCCGAGCCTCTCGCGCGGCAGCGGCGCGCTCGCCCTCTTCGTGACCTTCGTACGCTTCGTGGTGACAACCTCGCCGGACCGTTTCCGCCCGAGCCGATGGGGACGGCAGTTTCCCCGCGCCCCCAACCCGCTGAAGAGGAGCCCCTATGAAGATCACGGACGTCGAGGCGATCTGGCTGCAGCTGCCCACGGTGGACGAGCGCTGCGACGGGACGCAGGACACGCTGGTGGTGCGCGTCCACACCGACGAGGGCATCGTCGGCGTCGGCGAGGTCGACTCGTCGCCGATGGTCGCCAAGGCGATCATCGAGGCGCCAATGTCCCACGGCATCGCCCGCGGCCTGCGGCTCTGCGTGCTCGGCGAGGAC
This sequence comes from Chloroflexaceae bacterium, assembly GCA_035327325.1. Lineage (GTDB taxonomy): Bacteria > Chloroflexota > Chloroflexia > Chloroflexales > Chloroflexaceae > CAIWXH01. Next base: position 5,665 of record DAOLDO010000212.1, read on the forward strand.
CCCCTCGACATCGCGCGGCTGTGGGACCGCATGTACCAGGGCTCGATCTTCTTCGGGCGCGGCGGGGCGGCCCAGCAGGCGATCAGCGGCGTGGACATGGCCCTGTGGGACATCGCGGGCAAGGCGATGGGGCAGCCCGTGTACCGGCTGCTCGGCGGCGGCTTCCGCGACCGGCTGCGGGCCTACGCCTCGATCCTCTTCCAGGACACCCCCGAGGCCACCTACGAGCTGGCGCGCAGCCTGGCCGGCCAGGGCTACACCGCGGCGAAGTTCGGCTGGGGGCCGATGGGCACGAGCGAGGCGATGGACCTGGCCCAGGTGAGGATGGCCCGCAAGGGCCTGGGCGACGACGTGGACCTGATGATTGACGCGGGGATCTGCTACGACACGGTCACGGCGATGCGGCGGGCCCAGCAGTTCGCCGAGCACAACCCCTTCTGGCTGGAGGAGCCGCTGCACCCCGACAACATCGAGGGCTACGCGCAGCTCGCCGCGAGCTCACCCGTCCGCATCGCCGCGGGCGAGCAGGAGACGACACCGCAGGGCTTCCAGGCCCTGCTCGACGCCGGGCTCGCCGTGGTCCAGCCCGACGTGGCCAGGGTGGGCGGGCCGAGCCAGGCGGTGCAGATCGGGCGCCTGGCGGCCCAGCGCCACAGGCTTTGCGTCAACCACTCGTACAAGACCGGGATCAGCATCGCGGCCTCGCTGCACTTCCTGGCCGCCCTGCCCAACAGCTCGCTGCTGGAGTACTGCGTCGAGCAGGGCCCGCTGCGCCAGACGCTCACGCGCGAGCCGTTCCCCGTGGTGGACGGCTACGTGGCGGTGCCGCAGGAGCCGGGCCTGGGCGTGACCCTGGACGAGGAGGTGGTGGCCAGGTACAGGATGGGCTGAGCCGGCGCGCCCGGCCCTCCCCTGTGGCACCGGGGTTGCAGAACTCCGGGGCAGCGGGGCCACACTGAGGGAGGGCCAGGCAGCTGATGAGCGACCAGGGGACGGCGAGCATCGTCGCCGAAGGGCTGCGCAAGCAGCTCGGCGGCAAGCCCGTGCTGCGCGACCTCGAGCTGGAGGTGGCGCCCGGGGCGATCTTCGGCCTGTTCGGGCCGAGCGGCTCGGGCAAGAGCACCTGCATCCACCTGTGCTGCGGCCACCTGCGCCCAGACGGGGGCAGCCTGCGCGTGCTCGGCGAGGAGCCGGCCCGCTTCAGCCGGGCCACCAGGCGCCGGATCGGCTACGCGGCCCAGCAGTTCACCCTCTCGCCCGACCTGACGGCGGCGGCCAACGTGGCCTTCGCCGCCGGCCTGTACGGCGTGCCCGAGTGGCGCAGCGGGCCCCTGGTAAAGACGGCGCTGGAGCTGGTGGACCTGTGGGAGGCGCGGCGGGTGCGGGCCCGCTCGCTCTCGGGCGGCATGCGCCGGCGGCTGACCCTGGCGGCGGCGATCGCGCACGGGCCCGACCTGCTCTTCGCCGACGAGCCCACGGCCAACCTCGACCCGATCCTGCGGGGCCGGATCTGGGAGCACTTCCGCGCGCGGGCCCGCGAGGGGGCCACGCTGCTGATCACCACCCAGTACATTGACGAGGCGGAGTACTGCGACCGCATCGGCCTGATGTACGACGGGGCCCTGATCGCCGAGGGGCGCCCCGCCGAGCTGCGGCGCCAGGCCTTTGGGGGCGACCTGGTGGACGTGATGGTGGCGGGCCCGTCGCCGAGCTACCTGGCGGGCCTGGCGGGGGTCGAGGGGGTGCGGCAGACCGAGAGCGCGCCCGACCGGGCCATGCGCCTGGTAGCAGACGACGCCCAGCGGGCCATCCCGCAGCTGCTCCAGGCGCTCCAGGGGGCCGGCGCCGAGGTGCAGTCGGTGGCGCCCTACCAGCCCAGCTTCGACGAGGTGTTCGTGCGCCTGATCGAGCGACACCGGGCGGCGCGCGCGGAGGGGGCGTAGGCGATGGGGCCGACCGCCATCCTCGCGATCGCGCTGAAGGACCTGCGCGAGCTGCTGGGGCGCCCCTGGCAGGTGCCGACCCTGATCCTCGGCCCGCTGCTGCTGCTGCTGGTCTTCGGCATCGGGGCGGACACCACGGCCAACCCGCCGCGGGCGGTGATTGTGCTGCCGGAGGGGCAGGCGCGCCCGCGCCTGCTGGAGGAGTACCAGAGCCAGTTCGACGCCTTCCTGCGGGTGACCGCCTACACCGGCGACGAGGCCGAAGCCCTGGCCCAGCTGCAGCGGCGGGCGGTGGACGCCGTGGTGATCCTGCCCGACGACGCCTTCGGGACGATCACGGCGGGGCGGCAGGCGACGATCCGGGTGCTGTACAACCAGATCGACCCGCTCTGGCAGTGGGTCGTGCCGAACTTCGCGGTGACGCTGGCGGGCGCGATCAACCGCGAGATCGTGCTCCAGGCGGTCGGCGGGCAGCAGGCCAGCCTGGCGGGCGCGGTGACCGACCTGGCCCGGGTGGACGAGCTGCTGGAACTGGCGCGGCGGGCGGCGGATACGCTCGACCAGGCCGAGGTGGCGCGGCTGCTCGCCGAGGCCAGGGCCCGCACCGACGCCCTGGCCGCGGCCCTGGCCGAGCTGGGGCCGGAGGCGGCGCCCCTGCGCGTCGAGATCGCCGCGGTGCAGGCGCGCCTGGCGGCGGCCGAGAACGAGCTGGAGCGGGTGGGGCTGCTGGAGGAGGAGCCGTCGGGCGACCCGCTGCGCGAGCGCCTGGGCCTCGACCAGCTCGCCCTCCAGGTGGGGCGGCTCAGCGGCGCCCTCGCCCAGCTCACGGCCCTGCCGCCCGAGGTGGTGGTCGCCCCGCTGACGGTCGAGGCCAGCAACGTGGCGCCGCTGCAGCCCGACATCATCACCTACTACGCGCCGAGCGTGCTGGCGCTGCTGGTGCAGCACATCGCGGTGAGCATGGCGGCCCTGGCCCTGGTGCGCGAGCGGCTGGGCGGCGCCTTCGAGCTGTACGCCGTGGCGCCGTCCACCGGCCTGCAGCTGCTGCTCGGCAAGTACGTCGCCTACGTGGGCTTCACCCTGGTCGTGGCGGCGGAGGTGGTCCCGGTGCCGGTGGGCCGGTTGGGCGCGCCGCTGCTTGGGAGCCCCGTGCGCGTCGCGGCGGCCCCGGCCC
>DAOLDO010000213.1:0-8755 GCA_035327325.1 Chloroflexaceae bacterium
TCCGCTCAGCTAATAGGGAAAACGAGGCCGTTTACACAACCTACTTGACAGACCCAGCTGGCCGCGTCTCAGGCGTCGCCCTGCTGTGATTGAGAGGAGATGAAGGTGCACCCCCAGGCAGGCGACGCGGCGCGTGCTCCCCTCCAGACAGGCGCGGCGGCTCACGAGCAGGCTGCCACACCGACTGACCCGGCCCTGGCCTTGCTTCACGATGTGGCCGTGGCGCTGCTCGCTGCGCCGCTCGAGGTCGAGCCGATCCTAGCCGAGATCACCGCGCTCACCGTTCCACGCCTCGCCGACCTGGCGATCATCTACCTCCTGCGCGAAGACCGCACGCTGGAGCGGCTCGCCATCGTCCATCACCTTCCCGCCAAGGCCGCGCTGGTGCACGAGCTTCAGCGACGCTACCCGCCCAACCTCGACGCCCCGATCGGCCTCGCCGCTGTGCTCCGCTCAGGCCGCCCGGAGCTTATCGCCGACGCGCAAGCCTCCTTCGGCCGGCTCATGGCCGACGATGAGCAGCGCGCCCTCGTCGCGGCGATCGCCCCCCGCTCCTACCTCACCGTCGCCCTCCAGGCCGACGGCGCCATCCTCGGCGCACTCCAGCTCGTGGTCACCGAGACCGACCGCCAGTACACGGTCAACAACCTCGTCATCGCCGAGGCGATCAGCTCGCGCTGCGCCCTGGCGCTGCGCAACGCCCGTCACCACGCCCAGGCCCAGGCGACGGCCGAGCGCACTGCACGATTGGGGAAGCTGGTAGAGGCGCTCAACGCCGCCACAACGCCCGAGGCGGTGGCCCGAACCGTCACCGAACACGCGGCCCTTGCGATCGGCGCCCACACCGTGTCGCTGGCCCTGTACAGCGAGAACCGGCGTACCCTGAGCATCGCCCACACCGTCGGCTACCCGCCCGAACTGGTCGCGGCGTGGCGCACCTTCTCCCACGACGCCCCGCTGCCACTCGCCGATGCGGCGCGCACCGGCGAGGCCCTCTGGCTGCCCAACCTTCAGGCCCGTCAGGAGCGCTACCCACACCTGGCTGCGCCACAGGCCGCGACGGGCACAGGGGCACTGGCGTGCCTGCCGCTCATCGTCGACAGGGAGGTGATCGGTGTGCTCGGCGTGGGCCTCGGCGTGGACCGGACGCTCGACGACGAGCTGCAGGCTTTTCTGCAGACCCTGGCGCACCAGTCGGCCCTCGCTCTCGAGCGGGCGCGGCTCTACGAGGCGGAACGCGATGCCCGGCGCCGGGCAGAGGCCGCATTGTCGCAGCGCGACCGCTTCCTCACCGCCGCGGCCCACGAGCTGCGCACGCCCCTCACCACGCTGCTCGGCAACGCGCAGCTCCTGGCTCGGCGCACCGCGGGCAATAGCGAGCGCCCGGCCCGCGAGCGCAAGATGCTCAATACGATGGTCGGCCAGGCGTTACGGCTGAGCGCCCTGATCTCCAACCTGCTCACGGTGGCCGAGCTCGACACGGGCGAGCTGGAGCTCGCACGCGGGCCGATTGATCTGTGCGAGCTCGCGCGGCGGGTGCTCGCCGAGCTGGAGCCGTTTGCCGACCAGCATCAGCTGGTCTGCGAGGCCCCCGACGAGGGGCTCCTGGTGCCCGGCGATGTGGTACGGCTCCACGCCGTGCTTGAGGCCCTGCTCCGCAACGCCCTCGTGTACAGCCCGGGCGGCGACGTCGTCATCGTGCGGGTGCGCGAGGTGGGGGAGGAGATCGAGCTGTCGGTCAGTGACCAGGGACAGGGGGTTCCCGCCGCGGAGCTGGAGCGGATCTTCGAGCGCTATTACCGGGCGCCGAACGCGGAGGCTGCCCTGAGCGGCGGCCTGGGGATCAACCTCTGGCTCGCCCGTGAGGTGGTGCGGCGCCATGGGGGCGATATCGCCGTCGAGAGCGCTGTAGGCTCGGGGAGCACGTTTGTCATCCGCCTCCCGCGCTGGCAGAGCGACAGCGAACTCAAGTAGGGCCTTCGCCGCGGCCGTTTCGCGGCCGGCGGACCCCGAGCTACTTTGACCTCGTCCTCTCTGGCCACGGCGAGCTCCAGCCTGTAGCCCTTCGCCCGCACACCGGCGCTGGAGAGGAGGCGCCCTCGGAGCGGTGCCTAGCGATAGCCGGTGGCGTCCGCAGGCTTGCCGGGGTCCTGCACCTCAACCATGTAGCGCCAGGCGTCGGGCCGTGAGCCGTCGAGGTCGGTGAAGCCGTAGAGGGGGGCGAGCTGCCCGCTGGAGAGTGAGTGCCCGTTCCAGCGGGCTACGTCGGGGTCGGCGGCCAGCGCAGCGACCGCCCGCCCGACGTAGCGCGGCGTCTCGGAGATCACGAAGTGGGGCACCTGCGCCGTCGCGTCGCGCCAGTTCTCCTCGCGCACACCAAAGGTGGCCAGCATCATCTCCGAGCGCAGCCAGCCGGGGGTGAGCGCAACCGCCGTCGCGCCGCGCGGGCCGAGCTCGTGGGCCAGCGACCAGGCCATGCGCAGCACCGAGGCCTTGGCCAGGTCGTAGAAGTGGGAGACGCGGTAGTTCCTGGCGTTGTAGTCGGCCGTGCCGTCCGTCATCTCAACCACCAGGCCGCCGGGGTGGCGCAGCAGGAGCGGCAGCGCGAAGTGGTTGGTGATCAGGTGGGTGTCGACCGCCAGGCGCAGTAGCCGCAGCCCGCGCTCCAGCGAGTGCTCCCAGACCGGCTTGTCCCACTCGAACAGCTGCTCGCCGCCCCAGATGTCGTTCACCAGCAGGTTGAGCCGGCCCTGCTCGCCGTCGATGCGCTCGACGAGCCGCTGCACCTGCTCCGGGTCAAGGTGGTCGACCGCCACCGCGATGCCACGCCCCCCGGCCTGCGTCACCAGCTCAGCCGTCTCCTCGATTGTCTCGGGGCGGTCGTACTCCGAGCGCTGCGCCCGGGTCGTTCGCCCGGTCACATAGACAATGGCGCCCGCTGCGCCCAGCTCCACGGCGATGCCGCGGCCCGCGCCGCGCGTGGCCCCCGCCACCAGCGCTACCTTGCCGGTCAGGGCCTGCTCCATCGGCCACCTCGCGTACGCTTCCACATCTCCGCCTTGTGAGTATCGTACCGCACCCGCCGCAGCGGCGCAGGGGCTACGGGCGGCCAGCGCTGGTGTCGAAGGTGGAACCGCGTGTGTGGGGCCTGAATTACCGCGGCGGACCTTGCCGGATGCGCTGACGAATCAGGGCTTGCTTCTCGGCCTCGCTTGGCGCGGGCAAGTCCCACGGCGACTCGATCCACCAGGTCGCCCCGGCCTCCTCCCACTGGCGCACCTGCGCAGCCCCGGCTTCCCGGTCGTCGATCGGTGTGTTGCCTTCGATCACGATGTCGAGCGGCGGCAGGCCGGGCCGGTGCGCGTCCGCGTACGCCCGAACGGCGCGGATCTCGTCCACGCTCAGCGGCCGGTCCGCGCCGTGCTCGTCTTTGCCGGCGGGGATGATCGCGTCGTAGCGCAGCGCCCGCCCAATAGAGTTTGGGCGCGGCCAGACGGCGACCACCCAGATTGGGATGCGCGGCTGCTGTGCAGGCCGAGGCGGCGGCCAGAAGTCCGGCTTCACGCTGTAGTGCCGGCCGCGATAGCTGAAGCGCTCGCCGCTCCAGAGGCGCGTGATGATCTCCAGCCCCTCGTCGAGGCGTTCAGCGCGCAGCTTGCGATCCGTCTCCTCGCCGAAGGCGTCGAAGCCCGTATTAAGCGCGCCGAGGCCGACCGACAAGATCACGCGCCCGCCTGACAGCTGGTCGAGCGTGACGGTCTCGCTGGCCAGCTTCCAGGGGCGCCGCCGCGAGACGGGCGTGAGCAGCGTTCCCAGGCGGATCTGCGTGGTGAGCATGGCCGCCGCCGCGAGCGACACCCAGGCGTCCGTGCCGACGACCCCCTCGGCGATAAAGAAGCCATCCCATCCCGACTGCTCGGCCAGGCGGGCGTGCTCTGCGATCGCTCGCGCGTCCCCGAACGGGAGGACAAAACCGTACTGCATCGGCCCCCTTTCGTCTTCGCTCAAGATATTCCACTGACGGCGGCGAGATCGTATTGTCAGGAGCAGACGCTCCCCCGTCCTGCTGGTATAGTACGGGTATCAACGAGAGCCGCTCGCGAGGGGAGATCACCATGAGCCAGGAGCCAGATGGGTTTGACGTGATCACCGCCGGCGTGAGCGCTCACGCCCGCGACCTGGCGCTGCGGGCGCGCGCGCTGATCTGCGAGGTCTACCCCGCGGTGGTCGAGGTGCCCTGGCCAAAGCAGCGCGTGATCGGCTACGGCGTCGGGCCCAAGAAGATGACCGAGCACTTCTGCTACCTCTCGGTCAGCGCCAACCACGCCAACCTGGGCTTCAACTACGGCAGCGAGCTCCCCGACCCCGAGGGGCTCCTCCAGGGCGAGGGCAGGCTGCTCCGTCATGTGCGCCTCCAGCGGGTTGAGGACTTGAGCAGCCTGGCGCTGCGGCGGCTGCTCGAGGCGGCCTCCAAGCACCGCATGCCCGCGCGACCGTCGCACCTGGGCCAGGGCTCGTAGGCTCAGCGGCTGGGCGGAGCCTGCTACTGACTGCGGGTAGTGCGACTCGTGAGTGACGGCAACAGCACTCTACGCTCAGGCCACGACAGAAACCTGTCAGATTGTCTGACACGCCCAAAGCACAAAGACGTGGTATCGCCAACGACGTCAGTCGCTCATCGCGGCGCCAACTCTCGCGTGACCTGCCTCACCATCAGAGGAGCGCAAAGGGGCTACTCCGCCCACCACCCGCTCCCGCTCCGCGTCTGGGTGCGCACGCACTCTGGCGATGGTCACGAGCAACTGCTCGACGTCGAAGGGCTTCGTAAGCACAGCCTGGCTGGCACGCGCGAGCTCGGGCGGGATCACACGCTCGGCCGAGATGATGACGACAGGGAGCCCCACCAACTCCACGCGCTCACGGATACGCCGCAGCACCCTGCCGCCCCCGCCGCCAGGGAGGCCAAGGTCGAGGGTGATCAGCGCTGGGCGGACACGATCGAGCGCATCGAGCGCCTCACCAGCATCGCCCGCGGTGGTACAGCTGTAGCCGTGCTCCTCCAGGATGTCGCACAGCAGAGCAGCAATCGTCGGGTCGTCCTCGACCACCAGGATGTGGGGGGGCGGTGCAGTGTACATCAGTCCCGTCCAAGCTTCCAGGCGCTAGGGAGCGCGCCCCGTTGGTTCCCTTGGTGCGCTGCTGTGTACCGGCACGTCGGCGCCTCATGCACGATAGCAACGGGCTGTCAGATGATTCTCAGCAAGGGCCGTGCCATATCGTGAAGCCCTGGCATCGTCCTTGCGAGAGCGGCAGTCCGTGCATGTGCGCGGCAACCGTGGAGCTGATGATGGGAGTACGTGCGCAGATCTTGCTGGTCGAGGACGAGCCGGCGATTGCCGAGTTGCTCACGCGCGTGTTTGCCATGGGCGGCTACACGACCTGCTGGGCTCCTCATGGGCAGCGGGCACTCGAGCTCCTTGCGGCAGCTCCCCCAGGCCTGATGACGCTGGATCTGAACATGCCACACCTCAGCGGCGTTGAGGTGCTCTCACAGATACGCGCTACACCGCGCCTCCACGACCTCCCGGTCGTCGTGCTCACCTCACGCGAGGAGGTGCCTGTAGTCGTCCAGGCGCAGGCAACCCTGGTGATGCAGAAGCCCTTCGACATCCCGGAGCTTCTGGCCGCCGCTGCGGCATTCCTCGAAGCACCGTTCCAGGCACGCGCGGTCGGAACCTAGCGGGAAACCAGCACGCCGGCCGCCACAGGGGCGCGGAGACGCCATGAGCCAGCGGGTCGGTAGTGTCAGCGTGGCGTGGGGGCACCTGCTCCAGAGATGGGGCGTGCACAGGGGAAGAACACACGCCCCCACGAGTGTGAGCGCAGGATAGCTCATGCCACTACGCTCGCTCACGGCATCGTAGTATGCGACCCCCTCTCCGAAGATCCCGGCTGGAGCCCTGGTCGCCGCGGCCAGGCCCCGCCGCACATTGCAGCGCATCCTCACTTGGTGTCGCTCAGCACGTAGTCGACGGCGGTCTGGAGTGGTACGAGCGTCCCAGATGCGACTTCCTGGCAGGCGATGCGTCCCCGGCGCACCTCGGCCGCCTCGCTCCCCCCCGCGCCGAGATCAGCGCAGGTCTCGCGCTGCTCGCCGAGCTGGAGCCCAAGCTGCTCCAGCGCTTCCCTGGCCTTCTTCGGGTCAAGGCCGCTGAGGTCTGGCACGGCTACCAAGGGCACCGTGGTCGGCATGCTCGTGGGCACAAGTGTCGCGGTCGGCGCGACGGTCGCGGAGGGCTCTGTCGTCGCGGTAGCGGGTGCAGCCGTCGCCGACGGCTCCGATGTCGCAGTGATGCCAGGGGCATCAGTGGCGGTGGTGGCCGTTGGCAGAGCCGCGACTGCGGCGGCTCCCGTGCCAGGGGTCTGGTCTGGCGCCCCAACGGCAGCACTCGCGGCCGATGCAGATGTGGCGATAGGGGCGGCGGGCCGTAGATACAGGGCCACGCTCGCCGCCATCAGCACTACACCCATCAGGCAGGCCATGATGCGCCCGCCGCGGGTGAGCCCGTTTTTCACCTCAATGATCTTGAACTCCAGCCCCAGCCCCACGCCGAAGGCGATGATGCCGACCAGAAACATGACGTTCGGCAACGCGCCGCCGATAAAGTCCATCAGGCCCTCCAGTAGTTCGTGTGTTGGATGCGCTCGCCTGCGGCGATAGGCAGGACCCCGGCTGATAATACTTGTGAGCTATTACGGTGGTAAAAAGATGGTAAAAGAAGCGTTCTGCCAGGGAGAACAGGTTCCGCACCGCCCAGCGCCACTGGCGCACAAGATGCTGTGTGAGCGCTGACCGTCACCAGCGCGTCACGGAGGAACGGAGTGCTCACCTCATCCGCGTCACTTCCCGCCATGATCGGGCCCTACCAGGTCGAAGGGCTACTCGGCCAGGGCGGCATGGCCAACGTCTACCGGGCCCTCGACCCGACCCTGCAGCGGCCGGTGGCAATCAAGCTGCTCACCCCGGCAGCAGCGGCCGTGCCCGGCTACGCCGACCGCTTCTTGCAGGAGGCGCGCATCCTGGCGCAGCTACGTCACCCAAACATTGTCCAGGTCTACGACTTCGGCACCCACGCGGGCACGCCCTACATGGTTCAGGAGCTGCTGCCCGGCCCGACGCTGGAGCGGCAGCTGCGCGAGCTCGCGGCCCAGCGGCAGTGCCTCAGTGCAGACGAGGTCACGTCAGTCATCAGCCAGCTTGCTGCGGCGCTGGACGCCGCTCACGCCCTCGGCGTCATCCACCGCGACGTCAAGCCGGGCAATGCGATCTGGAACGCCGCCGGCAGCCTGGTGCTGACCGACTTTGGCATCGCCAAGCAGACCCTCGGTGATGCGAATCAGACCCAGACGGGCATCGTTATTGGCACACCGGCGTACCTCTCGCCCGAGCAGGCCCAGGGCCAGCCCCTCACCCCGGCCAGCGACGTCTACGCGCTCGGCGTCGTGCTCTACGAGCTGCTGGCGGGGGGTGTACCGTTTCCAGGCGCCACCCCGCTGCACGTCGCTCTGGCCCATGTGCAGGCCCCGCCGCCCGACCTCGCGGCTGCACGGCCTGACCTCCCACCGGCGGTGGCCGCCGTCGTCCAGCAGGCCCTGGCGAAGGAGCCGGGGACACGCTTCCCAACGGCGGGGGCGCTGGCCGCCGCTCTCGCCCAGGCGTGGACGGCCTCGATCCATAGCCAGCCGACCCAGATCTGGGAGGGGGCCCCGCCGCGCGTGCCCCAGGCGCGCACCGCGCCGGCAGCGCCATCAGTTCTACCGCCGCCCGGCGCACCGGCGACGGGGGCGACGATCGCCCAGAGGGCGATGCCAGCTGTACCTGTGGCCCCCGCGATACCTCCTCAGCCCTCCGCAGCGCGGCGCCTGCTCCCGCTCCTCGGCGGCGCCCTCGTCGTGCTGTTCGTGCTCGGGGTCATTCTGGCGCTCGCCGGCGGTCAGGGTCGCGACGCGGCGTTACCACCAGCCGGTGCGACAGCGGCCCCCGCTGCGACCGTCCCCGCAGAAGGTGCCAGCCCGATGGAAGCCACAGCTGCACCAGCTGTGGCGCCGACGGTGGAGCCCGTACCTTCACCGGCACCCGCCGCGGAGCCGGCCCCGCCGGCTGGGGTCCCCGAGGACAGTGAGCCCCAGAAACCCGGCAACGGTAACGGCAATGGCAATGGCAATGGCAACGGGGGCAACGGCAATGGCAACGGGAAAGATAAAAAAGATAAGTGAGGGGACGGCTGCAGAGCCCATGCGCTTCACCCTGTTCCACCATCGGTCTCCTACTCGAAATCGTTCGGGAAGAAGCTCGGGTCGAACGGGCGTTGCTTGCTCACCATCGCCCAGGCCAAGTGTGCCAGCTTGCGCGCCGTTGCACACCGCGCCACGGTCTTGGGTTTACCGGCCGCCACCAGCCGGTCGTAGAACGCCTTCAACGCCGGCTTGTGCTTGGTCGCCGACAGGGTCGCCAGATACAGCGCGGTGCGCAAGCGCCGATTGCCGCCGTGCCCCAGCGGTCCTCGTCCGTGCACGCTGCTGCCCGACTGATACTCCCACGACGACTTCAGCCTTTTTACCTGCGGCTAGAGGCCCGCAGGCGCGGGCCTGCACTCAGGGGTAGAGCTTCTCGCCGCGCTCCAGCATAGCAATGAACTCCTGGATGCGGCGGGCACGCGTCTCGGGCTTCTTGGCAGTCTGGATGCGGAACAGC
>DAOLDO010000214.1:0-8738 GCA_035327325.1 Chloroflexaceae bacterium
ACATCATCGGTGATCTGGGCCACCTCATCACGAACGAAGTTCGGGATGCACATGTAGGGCGCCCTCCCAACCGTCAGCCCGCTCTTCAGGGCGACGGACCGGCTCACGGCGAAGAACTTGTCAACGCCGCGCTCCTCGAGTAGCCCCGAGGCCCGGCTGCTCAGCACGGTCGCTACGCCTTTGAAGGCCCCGAAGTGCCGCGCGCTGCAGCCCAGACATTTGGCCAACTGTGGTCCGCTACACTCGTGATCGCCCTGGATCATCGTCCACTTCGGGCAGCGCAGATGGTAGTCGTGCAGCGTTTCAACGACGGGCAGCCGGTGGAGCGCCTTCAGGGGAAGGTACGAGTAGATGAACCAGTTGTGGGCATGAATAATGTCCGGCCTGCCTGTGGCGACAAGCTCCTGGAGACCGACCATGATCCTGGGGTCGGGTAGCGGGGGCGGGTAGACGCGCCCGCCGTCGGCGAAAACTCCCCGTGGCAAGAGGTGCGTCGTCGCTTTGAGCCTGTGCACCTGAATGCCCTGAAGGCTCTCGGCCTCCGCGAGCCCATCCTGCCACAGCGTGGCGACCGACACGCAATGGCCGCGCGCCACAAGCTGTTGTGAGAGGGTCAGGACGTGGCGCTCGATCCCGCCGACGACCGGCGCGAAGAACTGGGTTAGCATCAGGATGTGCATCCGGGCCCTAGCTCCTTTGTCTCCGGGTGGGTAGACTGGCTACCGCTCTGGCTTGCAGCCGCCCTCTGCCAGATCGAGTCTAGCCGTGCCGAGGCCCTTCAACGCCACGCAGCCCATCCCAGAGCCCTCGCGCGTACTGCCTGACAACCTTCGGCAGATCCCCCGATTGGGCTGCCAGGAGCACGTGATACCACGGCAGGAGCGTGAACTGGCTCAGCACGGCGAGGATCCGGCGGGCGTCGTGGATGTGATACCTGACCAGCAACATGTAGTTACGCGCGAAGTAGTAGGCCTTGAGCGGCGATAAAGTATCTCGCCCCTGGTAGCCGCTGCTGGCGGAGACCTTATGGTGCACCAGGGCCGCGCCGAGCTGAAAACATCGGAAACCTTGCTGCCTCGCTCGCAGGCAGTAGTCGAGATCCTCACAGTAGAGGAAGAGTCCCTCGCGCAGCAGGCCGACGCCGGCCAGGACGCTCCGGTGAAACATCATCGCGCAGCCGTTTAGCCAGGTCGTCTCGCGCCAGCCGGCAAACGGCGCCATTGGCCGCTCGCGGAACGAGAAGCCGATCAGCTTGCTGTACCGCCCGCCTGCAAACCAGACGCGCCGACGATCATGATCGAAGGTGATGACCGGGCCGGCGATGCCTGGCCCGGTGGCCTGCAGGACAGAGACAAGCTCTCGCAGCAGGGTCGGCTCGACCAGGGTGTCAGGGTTGAGCAGCAGGACGTACTCCGCCCCTCGCCGGAGCGCCTCGCGTATGCCGAGGTTATTCCCGCCGGTGAACCCGAGGTTCCGCCCCGCGTCGATGCAGACCACCGCCGAAAAGCACGCGTGGAGCGCCTGCCGGTCGAAGTCCGCCGACGCGTTGTTCACCACGACGACACCGAAGCTGGCGTACTGAATCGCGCTCAGCGAGCGGAGGCAGGCGCACGTATCGGCGATATTGTGCCAGTGCACGAGCACCACCACCACGTGGCCCGGTCGGCATGTGGGCGTTTCCGGTGCCGGCTGCGCTGGGATGCTCGCCCACTGCCGCCCGCTCGCCGCCTGCGGCCCCAACCCGCTCATCCCCCCACCTCGCGCTCAAGGCCCTCGATCTGCAAGGGCGGCTGGGGCGACACGATCTGAGGGCGCCTGGGCCGCGCGCTCGCACCGGCTCGCCCGGAGCGCCGTTGGGCGATGCTCTCGCGCACGATCGTCTTCAGAATACGCCAGCCGTCCGGCAGGGTTCGCAGATTGCTCAGACCGTGGATGCGCTCGTGCTCGAAGCTCGGCACCTCGGCGACGCGCAGCCCTGCACGCAGCGCCCGTACGTTCATCAGCGTCTCGATCTCGAAGCCCGTTGCCTGCAGGTCGAGCGACGGCAGCACCCGCCTCCAGAAGGCGCTATAGCCGTAGCAGAGGTCGCTATAGTTCGTATCGAACAGCACGCGCACCGCCTGCAGCAGGCACCAGTGTCCTGCCTGCCGGAATAGCGTCATGTCTGTCGTACCGCCGCCCTGGAGGAAGCGCGACCCCTTGGCGAAGTCGGCGCCGGAGAGCAGGGCGCCCACGAAGAGCGGAAGCTCGGCCGGGTCCGTCGAGCCGTCGGCGTCGAGCATGACCACAATGTCGCCCGTGGCCGCCGCGAAGCCGGTGCGGAGCGCCGACCCTTTGCCCTTGCCCTCCTGCATGAGCACGATCAGATCTGGGCGCAGCTGCCGCGCCACGGCCACGGTGTCGTCCCTCGAGTGGCCGTCCACCAGCAGCACCTCGTGAACCCAGGTTGGGATACGCGGCAGGACGTGAGGCAGGTTCTCGGCCTCGTTCAATGTGGGGATCACCACGCTCACCCGCAGCGCTCCAAGGAAAGGCGCACCTGTGGATGGTGGCGGCGCCCCCACGCTGTCCACTCCATCCCTCGCCTGCGCGGCGGTAGGCCCACCGGCTACCATGTTAGACTCGAGTGTTCCCTGGATCACCTGCTCCTCCTCTCCTCAGAACGCCCCCTGCGATTGAATGGCGTTACTGCTGACACCAATTCGCAGACACCGGGCCGCGCGGTCACCACCGCCCGAGTGCGTTGTGAGACCGTAGTCAGCACTCTCGAGCGGTAATGGCCGCGTCGTTGCGGCCCGACGTCTGCTGCGGTTGAGTCCGGGAGAGGTTTGAGGATCGTGCTGAGATGAGTTTCGCGGAATCGCGCTGGCGCTGCAGTGTGATCAGGATGCTGGCACTCTCCCCCAAGTCATATAGGGAGTATAGGAGCCGCGCTGCCGGCGCTGTTCGGTCAGGATGAGTTTACGGTGTGGGGCCGTAATGAACACTCATTCACTAGCATTCACAGCGTGCTCCCTCAGAGCCTCGTACTCCTGCACAACCGCGTCGCTCGCGGCGTCGTCGCTGCCCGGATCGAGATGCGCGGCCCGCAGGTAGCGCCTGTAGCACTGCTCCAGCTCGGCCCGGCGATCAAGCTGGCCGTAGGCTCGCAGCAGCCAGACAGCGGCCTCCTCGGCGGCGGGCGTGTCGTCGAGGGCCTGCTGACAGCGCCTGATACACTCGGCGTAGCGCCCCTGCCCGTACAGCCACTCCGCCAGGCGCTCGGTGGCGATGACGAAATCGCCCGCGAGCGCCGCCCGTCGCTCCTCCATCCAGCCGCTGCCGCGCGCAATGTCGCTCAGGTAGGGCCCCCCGTACAGATCCAGGGCCTGGGCGTACAGCTCCGCGGCCGCCCCCAGCCCCAGGCGCTCCTCGCTCTGCCAGGCCTGCGCGTAGACCTGCTCGAACAGCTCGACGTCGCTCGTGTAGGCGTCCGGCACGAGCGTGCAGCGCTCCTGGCCGATCACCAGCGCGGTGTTGACCAGATCCTCGCCCCCTACCGCGATAAGGGCCTGCCGCATCGTGGTCAGAGTCCGGGCGATGCTGACGGAACTTGCCCCCCCGCCCCACACCGCCTCGCCCAGGCTTTCGCGGGTGCTCCCACGCCCCCCGCAGTGGACCAGGTAGGCGAAGACGGCCCTGACCTTCTGTCCCCCGGCCCGGCCGCCCTCGGCCTGGGCCCAGTTGCTCGGGCCCAGCGCGACCCCGTCGAGCGCGACCTGCATGCTCCCCAGGCAGCGCACGACGATGCCCGCCGCCACGGCGGGCCAGCCCTCGAGGTCGAACAGCTCGCCCAGGGCCTGGAGGGCCTGGCGCGCCTGCTCGCGCAGCTCGGGCTCCGGGCTCTTGAGCAGGCGCCGCAGCTGCAGCACCACCCCCGCGCCCCCGCTGTTCCGCAGCAGGAGGCCGCTCTGGCGGCGCACGGCGGCGTCTGCGTGGGTCAGCAGGGGCAGGTAGAGTCGCAGAGGCAGGGGCACACCTTCAGACATCAGGCCCTCAATGCCAGCAGTGTGGGCGACACTATGTAGGAAGTATTTGTTCTGCGCATGTGAAAACGAGATGCTTTTCAGAATTTACTTACACTGCAGCGCGGAACGCACGCATGACGGCGTCCGACTGGCAGGGGCCGGGCGGGCTCGCAAACGTCAGGCTATCGTAGCTCGGCGCGCCCTTGCCGCCCCCCCTCCCGGGTGTTATGATTGGCCCACGGCCCCGCGCGAGCGCGCCCCGGCGCCGCGTTTGTTCCAGCGGCCGGCGCCCGCACCCGGCCGCAGCCCTCACCCCGGAGCAGCCTATGGCCCGCGTCACCGTCACCGTCAACGGCGAGCAGCGCGCCTTCGCCGTCACCGAGCGCGGCCTGACCATCGGCCGCCAGCTCGATAACGAGATCGTGCTCAACCACGCCATCGTCTCGCGCAAGCACGCCCGGATCGAGCTGCGCGGCCGCCAGGCCTGGCTGCTGGACCTCGACAGCCGCAACGGCGTCACCGTCAACCGCCTGCGCGTGAAGGAGGAGCAGCTGGGCGACGGCGACGCGATCGGCGTCGGCCCCTTCGAGCTCCAGTTCGAGGACCGCGCCGCCCAGAGCGTCGTCCTCGACGACAACCGCTACTTCCCCCTCGCCTCCGACGGGCAGGCCGTCAGGGCCCACGAGCTGCGCCTCGCGCCCGTGGACCTGCAGGAGTTCTACACGATCGGCATGCGCCTCAACCAGGTGCTCGACTTCCGCGAGCTGCTCGACCTGGTGATGGAGGAGGTCATGCGCGTCGTGCCGGCCCAGCGGGGCTTCCTGCTGCTGCGCCGCGGCGACGAGCTGGTGCCCCGCGTGGTGCTGCCTGCCGGCACCGGCGAGGTGGCGATCTCGGGCAGCATCGTCAGCAAGGCCCTCCAGGGCGGCGAGGCCGTGCTCACCCGCGACGCCCGCCTCGACTTCGCCGGCTCCGACAGCATCATCAGCGCCAATATCCGCTCGGCGATCTGCGCCCCGCTCCTGCTCCAGGGCAGCGCCTCGGGCGTAATCCTGCTCGACTCGCCCGGCCGCGACAAGTTCGGCGAGCGCGACCGCGAGCTTGTGGTCGCCATCGCCAACTTTGCCGCCGTCGCCATCGAGCGCGCCCGCCTCACCGAGGAGCTACGCCAGCAGGGCCAGCTGCGCCAGAACCTCGAGCGCTTCCTCTCGCCCAATGTCGCCAGCGCCCTGGCCCGCTACGTCGCCCAGCACGGCAAGCTCTGGGAGGCCCAGGAGCAGCTCGTCTCGGTGCTCTTCGCCGATGTCAAGGGCTTCACCTCCCTCTCCGAGCGACTCTCGCCCCGCGAGGTGCAGGACCTGCTCAACGAGTACCTCCACGAGATGACCGATGTCATTTTCAAATTCAATGGCACGGTGGACAAATATATCGGAGATGGTATCATGGCGGTGTTCGGGGCCCCGCGCCTGCCCGACGAGCCCGTGGACGACCAGCACGCCGTCAGGGCCGTGGCCGCCGCCCTCGAGATGCAGACCGCCCAGCGGCGCCTCGTCAGCAAGTGGGAGCAGAGCAAGACCTTCAGCATACGCATCGGCGTCAACACGGGCGCGGCCTACACCGGCTTCTTCGGCACCCGCCACCGCCTCGAGTACACCGCCATCGGCGATACCGTCAACACCGCCTCGCGCCTGGAGGGCGCCGCCGAGCCCGGCAGCGTCTTCATCGGCCAGGACACCGCCAGCCTCGTGGGCGACCACTTCATCCTGCAGGAGATGGGCGAGCTCCAGCTCAAGGGCAAGCAGCAGCGCGTCCGCGCCTTCAAGGTGGTCGGCCCGCAGTAACAGATAAAGCCTATGCCAGTCGTCGTCGGGATCCGCTTCAAGGATAGCGGCAAGATCTACTTTTTTGACCCCCAGGCGCTCGAGCTCAGGCCCGGCGAGCATGTGATCGTCGAGACGGTGCGCGGCCTCGAGCTGGCCCGCGTCGCCTACGAGCGCCGCGAGGTGCCCGAGGGCGAGATCGTGGGCGACCTCAAGCCCGTCGTGCGCCGCGCCGAGGCATCCGACCTCGAGCGCCTGCGCCTGCTCCAGTCTCGCCACGACGAGGTTCTCGCCCGCTGCGGCGAGAAGGTGCGCGAGCACGGCCTGCCCATGAATCTGGTCAAGGCCGAGTACAGCTTCGACGGTTCGCGCCTGACCTTCTACTTCACCGCCGAGAAGCGCGTAGACTTCCGCATGCTCGTGCGCGACCTGGCCCGCACGTTCAAGAGCCGGATCGAGCTGCGCCAGATCGGCCCCCGCGACGAGGCCAAGCTGCTCGGCGGGATCGGGCCCTGCGGCCGCGTGCTCTGCTGCGCGTCGTTCCTGCCCGACTACGCCCGGGTCAGCATCAAGATGGCCAAGGACCAGGACCTGCCCCTCAATCCGACAAAGATCAGCGGGGTCTGCGGCCGGCTGCTCTGCTGCCTCTCGTACGAGCACGAGCAGTACGTGAGCATGCGCGCCGAGCTGCCCCGCAAGGGCACCTGGGTCCAGACGCCCGACGGCCCAGGCGAGGTGGTGGCCCAGAACGTCCTGCGCCAGCAGGTGCTCGTGCAGCTGGCCAGCAGCGGCATGCAGGAGACGTACGACCTCGGCGTGATCGAGGTGGCCACGGCCCAGGTGGCCGCCCTCGCCCGCCAGCGCAACGCCGAGGGCGTGACCCCGGCGGCCCAGCGCCCGCCCCGCCCCGAGCGCGACCGCGGCGAGCGGCGCATGCTGCGCGACGAGATTGACCAGTACGAGCTGGCCGAGGAGCTGGGCTCCCTCGAGGAGGAGGGCGACGTGCGCCCGCCCGCCGGGCAGCAGCCCGGCCCCGCCGCGCGCCCAGGCCCCCCCGGCCCGCCGCGCCGGCCCGACGCCCAGCAGCAGGGCCAGCAGCGGCGCCACGAGCGCGGCCCCAGGCCGCCCCGCTCGCCCCAGCAGGCCGCGCCCCAGCAGCCCCCCGCCGCCAGCGAAGCTGACGCGCAGCCTTTGCAGCCCCCGGTCGAGGAGACGCCCCAGCAGATCGCCGCCCGCCGCCGCAGAAGGCGCGGGGGCCGCGGCGGCGGCGGCCCCGCGCCCAAAGAGTAGGAAGCGACACCAGCGTGGAGCTCATCCCCGTTGATGACCATATCACCCCGGTTGACCACAACCTCCTCGGCCTCCCCGGCGTGGGCGTCACCTACGTCGTGCGCGGCGAGGCCGTGGCCCTCGTCGAGACGGGCACGTCGCTCACTGTGCCCCATACCCTCGCCGGCCTCGAGGCCCTCGGCGTGCGCCCCGAGGAGGTCGAGCACATCCTCTGCACCCATATCCACATGGACCACGCCGGCGGCGCCGGCTACCTCGCCGCGGCCCTGCCTCGCGCGCAGGTCTACATCCACAGCATGACCGGCCAGCACCTGGTGGACCCGTCCAAGCTTATGCCGAGCGTGCGCCGCGCCGTCGGCGAGGAGGCCTGGCCCCTCCACGGCGATGTGAGGCCCCTCCCCCCCGAGCGCCTGCGCCCCGCCGAGGCGCTGCGCCTCGACCTGGGCCGCGGCGTCGTGCTCGAGGCCATCGCCACCCCCGGCCACTCGCCCGACCACCTCTCGTACCGCGACGGCAAGAGCGGCGGCCTGTTCATCGGCGACGCGGCCGGCCTGGTGATGGACCGCTGGGCCCTGGCCTTCCCCTGCACCCCCGTGCCCACCTACGATCTGGCCGCCCACCGCGCGACGATCGCCAGACTCCAGGCCCTCGACCTGCCCCGCATCTACGTGACCCACCACGGCCCCCACGACGACGTGGCCTTCCAGCTCGGGCGGGCCGCGCAGAAGCTCGACGAGCTGGTGGACCTGGTGGACCGCGCCCTCGCGAGCGGCGACGGGGATATTCCCGCGCTTAACGCCCACTGGCTCGGCTACGACCCGGGCAGCCCGGCGGCGCTGGTCGCCCGTAGCTGGGGCGAGATGAGCGTGGCGGGCCTGATCCGCTACGAGACGAAGCGCCACCAGTAGCGGCGCCCCGGCGGGGCATCTCTGCTGGCGCGCAACAATCGGGGGCCCGGCGCCGTTCTATAGACAGACGTCCGTACGACATCACGCCACAGCCGTACCCGCAGCAGGAGGGCGCCAGCGCCGCTCCTGCTCGTCGTCTCTTGAGAGATGCTATGAACAACCTCGACTACATCATCCTGATCGGGGGCGGGATCTTCGTCCTGCTCGGGATCTACTGGGGGCTGATCAGGCAGGTCCTCGCGATCGTCGGCCTGGTGGTGGGCGTGGCGGTCGCCGGGCGCTACGGCCCCGACGCGGCGGCCTGGCTCAGCTCGTTCATCGCCGACCCGGTGCTGGCCGGGGCGATCGGCTTCCTCGGCGTGCTGCTCCTGGTGAGCGCCCTGGCCAGCCTGGTGGCCTCTGTGCTGCGCCTCTTCGTGGGCCTGCTCTTCCTGGGCTGGCTCGACCACCTGCTCGGCGGGCTGCTCGGGCTGGTGCAGGCGGGCCTGGCGGCGGCCATCATGCTGATCGCCATGGTCGCCTTTCCGCTCGAGCTCTGGTCCGACGCGGTGGCCAGCTCGACCCTGGCCCAGCCCCTGCTGCGCGTCGGCGGGGTCTTCGGCGGCGTGCTGCCCGAGTTCTTCCAGGCCGCCGTGCAGGCCGCCCTCGGCCGCTGACCGCCGGCCGGCCGGCGTGCGGTATGATGGTGCCATGAGCACACGAGCGCGCGCGGC
>DAOLDO010000215.1:0-8691 GCA_035327325.1 Chloroflexaceae bacterium
CGAGTGGCGGGCCACCGCCCAGCAGCTGCTGGCGACCCTTGACGACGGCGCGGGCCGCCAGCAGGCGCCCCCGCCCAGCAACCTCGACCCGCACCTGCCGCCCCTGTTCGGGCGCGACTGGGAGCTCACCGCGCTGCTCGGGCTGCTCAACGAGCCCTCGCGCCGCCTGGTCACCCTGCTCGGCCCCGGCGGCATCGGCAAGACCCGCCTGGCCCAGGAGGTGGGCCTGGCCGCCCACGAAGCCTTCCCCGACGGCGTGTTCTTCGTGCCCCTCGCCCCCGTGGGCGACCCCGCCCGGCTCGCCGCGGCGATCGCCGGGCAGCTGGGCCTGCACCCGAGCGGGGCCGCCGAGCCGCGGGAGCAGCTGCTGCGCTTCCTCGGCCGCAAGCGCCTGCTGCTCATCCTCGACAACTTCGAGCACCTGCTCGACGGCGCCGCGCTGATCCCCGCGATCCTGCGCGCCGCCCCCCAGGTCGCCGCCCTCGTCACCACCCGCGAGCGCCTCGGCCTCGACGGCGAGCTGGTCTACACCCTCGGCGGGATTGACCTGCCCGAGGGCGAGGACGACGCCCTGGCCATGGAGCGCGGCGCGGTGCGGCTGCTGCTCCAGCGCGTGCGCGAGGCGCGCCCCGGCTTCGACCCGGACCCGGGCGAGCTCGACGCGATGATCCGCATCTGCCGCCTGGTGCAGGGCATGCCCCTGGCGATCATCCTGGCCGCCACCTGGGCCGACCTGCTGCCCCTGAGCGAGATCGCCGCCGAGATCGCGCGCAGCCTCGACGTGCTCGAAGCCGACCTGCGCGGCCTGCCGGCCCGCCAGCGCAGCGTGCGGGCCGTGTTCGAGGCCTCGTGGCGACGCCTGCCCCAGAGCGCCCAGCGGGGCTTCGCCCGCATGTCGGTGTTCCGCGGCGGCTTCTCGCGCCAGGCCGCCGAGCAGGTGGCCGGCGCCGACCTGCGCACCCTGCGCACCCTGGCCAACAGCTCGTTCATCGCCGTCGAGCGGGACGACCGCTACGGCATCCACGAGCTGCTGCGCCAGTTCGGCGCCGAGCAGCTGGCGGCACTGGGCGAGGCGGAGGCCCTGCGCGACCGCCACTGCGCCTACTACCTCGCCGCCCTGGCGGCCCGCGAGGAGGACCTGAAGGGCCGCCGCCAGCTCGCCGCGCTGCTCGAGATCGAGGGCGACCTCGAGAATGTGCGCCAGGCCTGGGCCCGCGCCCTGGAAGGGGGCGACGTAGCGGCCCTCGACCGGTCCGTCGAGGGCCTGTACCTCTACTTCGAGCTGCGCAGCCGCCAGTTCGAGGGCGGCCAGCTGCTCGACCGGGCCTGCGAGCGCCTGCTGGGGCTGGCGCCGGAGCCTGGCCTCAGCTGGGCCCGCGCCGCCATCAGGCGCGGCGTGCTCCGCTCGCTCATGCCCGACCCCGAGGGGCTGGGCGAGGCCGAGCTGCTGCGCTGCCTCGCCATCGTCGAGCGCGCCGGCGCCACGGCCGACGCCGGGCTCTGCCAGCTGGCGATCGGCCATAACATCGGGCGGGCGCAGCAGGACCTGCGGCGCTGCCTGCCGCACCACGAGCGCGCCCTCGCCCTCTTCTCGGAGGTCGAGGACCGCTTCTACGTCGGGCAGCTGCTCGCCCGCCTCGGCTACGCCCACTCGGTGATCAGCGACCTGGAGGTCAGCTACAGGCTCACCCGCCAGAGTATGCTCGTCACCGGCGCAGTCGGCGACCGGGTCGGCATGGCCATGGCCGCGGGCAACCTGGCCGAGACGGCGCTCAAGCAGGGCCGCTACGACGAGGCCAAGGCCCTGAGCATCAAGGCCGAAGCCCTCTCGGGCGAGGTAGACCGGCCGTCGGGGCAGGGTCAGGCCCACTTCCTGCTCGGCGTGCTGGCCTTTCTGCGCGGCGACCTCGACGAGGCCCACCGGCAGGCGGTGGGCGCCTTCACCCTGGCCTCGGGCGTGAACAACGCGATCACGACCGCCAATGCCCTCGCGGCGCAGAGCCTGGTGGCCTGCGCCCGCGACGACGCCCACCTGGCGCTGCGGCTGGCCGACGAGAGCACGTCCATGCTCAACAACCCCTTCGGCCACCTGCTCGCCAACTGGGGGCGGGCCATGGCCCGCTGCACGCTCGACGATATGGCGGGGGCGTGGGAGGCGTTCGGCACGGCGCGCCAGTACGGCCGGCAGATGAGCTCGCCCGCGATGCTCACCTGGCTGCTGCCCACGGCCGCCGTCGTGCTCGCGGCGCGCGGGCGCGAGGAGCGCGCCGCCGAGCTGCTGGCCCTGGCCCGGCGTCACCCGCTGGCGGCCACGGGCTGGACCGCGTGCTGGCGGCCCCTCGCCGACCTAGAGTCGCAGCTCGAGCGGTCGCTCGGCCCCGAACCGTTCGCGGCCGCCTCGGAGCGCGGAGCGGCCCTCGACATCACCGCCGTGGCCGACGAGCTTGCGTCCGACGGCGCGGCCCGCCGGGAGGCCGGGGCCGGGTAAACGTGTAGAAGAGAGGGGGAGCGAATGGACAGGCAGCCGCGGCTCACGTGCGTGCTCGCCCACCCCGACGACGCCGCGATGGCCCTGGGCGGGCTCCTGGCGAAATACGCCGCCGAGGGCGTCGCCACCTCGCTCGTGATCGCCACGCGCGGCGCCGAGGAGTGGTTCGACGATCCCGCCGACTACCCGGGGCGGGAGCAGCTAGGGCGCGTGCGCGAGGCCGAGCTGCGGGCGGCGGCGGCCGACCTGGGCGTGGGCGAGCTCGCCGTGCTCGACTACCACGAGGGCGAGCTGGGCCTGGCCGACCCGCCCGAGATCATCGGCAGGGTCGCGGGCCAGCTGCGCCGCCTGCGCCCCGACGTCGTGATCACCATGGACCCCCTCGGCTTCTACGGCGACCCGGACCACGTGGCCATCTGCCAGTACGCCACCGCCGCCGCCATCGCCGCCGCCGACGGGGCCTACGCCACCGACCCGCCGGGGGCGCCGCACAGGACGGCCAGGCTCTACTACCTGGCCCCCGACGAGGCGGTGCTGGCGACCTGGCGCGCCCACTTCGGGCGCATGCGCAAGCTGGTGGACGGGGTCGAGCGGGCGCCCCTCGGCTGGCCGGCCTGGGCGATCTCGGCGCGGATTGACTCGGCGGCCTACTGGCGACAGGCATGGGGCGCCGTGTGCCGCCACGGGAGCCAGCTGCCCCAGCGCGAGCGCCTGGAGGGCCTGCCCGCCGAGACGCACCAGCGCCTCTGGTGCGCGCACACCCTCTACAGGGTCAGCAGCTTCGCGGGCGGCGGGCTCGCCACCGAGGACGACCTGTTTGGCGGCCTGCGCGAGGGCGGGAGCGCCGGGTAGGCCCGGGGCGTTGGCGGAGCGCTTGGCTCGTCGCGTCCTCACGCCGCGCGCCGCCCAGCCCCCGCGGCCGCCTCGCGCATCACCTCGCTGAGCAGCCCGTAGGCGGCGGCCCAGGCGGCGCGCAGCTCGGGCGAGAACGCGGCGCCCTCGGCGTCGGCCAGGGCGTCGAGCAGGGCCGCGCCGACCGTGGCGTAGTGCTCGTCGCGCACCCCGTAGCCGAGGTGGGTCCGCGCCAGGTGCTCGAGGGCGGGCACGATCCGGGCGACGTCGTCAAGGGCGCCGATGGCGAGCTGGAGCGTGGTCATCAGCTTGAGGCCCTGCTTGGCCATGTCGCCGTGGAAGAGCGGGCGCAGCGCCGGGTCGAGCTCGAACAGGCGGCTGTAGAAGCGCGCCGCG
The DNA here is from genome assembly GCA_035327325.1 of Chloroflexaceae bacterium. Lineage (GTDB taxonomy): Bacteria > Chloroflexota > Chloroflexia > Chloroflexales > Chloroflexaceae > CAIWXH01. Next base: position 3,737 of record DAOLDO010000215.1, read on the forward strand.
AGGGCGGCGGCGTTGGGGCTGAGCCGGTTGAACGAGGCGCGGACAAGGGTGATCTGTGCGCGGTCCATAACCATCCATCCTTGTGTAGTACAGCTGCGCGCGGGGCGGTCGTCGCAGACCGCCCCGCGCGGGTTCTTGGCGCGGGCTCTACTTCTGCATGAAGATGGCCACCTGCAGGTCCTGGCACTGGTTGGGGCCGGGCGTGCCGTCGTTGTAGGCGTTGGGCGGGAAGCTCGGGTTGATCATCGCGTCGTCGGCGCAGCCGCCGCGGAAGGTGGTGGTCATGTCCTTCTCCTGGCCGGGGATCACCGGGCCGTGGGTGTGGACGATGGCGTGGATCTCGGCGCCGCGCGGGTTGACGAATCCGTTGCCGAACCAGCCCTTCTTCACCTCGCCTGTGCGCAGCTTGGCCTTGAAGCTGGCCGTCCCGTCCGCGCCGATCACCTTGCCGGTGGCGTAGGTCACCTCGCCGCCCACGGCGGCCGTGTTGCCGAACAGGTCGTCCAGGGTGCAGATGCCGCCGCTGGCGTAGTTGGCGCAGGCTTCGGGGTTGTTGAAGATCACCCACCAGACGGTCACGGCGTCGCCGGGCGTGAGCTCGGCTGTGTCGAGGCGCAGCTCGGCGCTGTTGTGGTTGGTGCGCAGCTCGGCCCTGGCGCCCTCCACCACGGGGCCGGGGTTGGGGAAGGGGTCGAAGGCGATCAGCTCGCTGGTGTAGCGGCTCTTGGGCGCGGCCAGGGCCGGGGTCACGGTGGCGACGACGACGGCGACGACGACGGCGGCGATCAGGGCGGCGACGGTCCTGGGGTTGAGGATGCGGGTCATACTGATGAGGCTCCTTGCTTGTGTCGTCCGCGGGCCGCGGCTCCTGGTGCGCGGCCCCAGCGGTATGGACCCAGCCTACAGGGCGGCCGTCCCCCCGGCGTCGCCCGGCCCGTCCAACTCGGCGTCGCTTGCCTGGCCGCGATGGGACCACCGGCGGGACGCGGCGGCCCCATCGCGCCCAAAAACATCGCCCCCCTCACCGCCGGGCGGCGAGGGGGGCTTGGGATCAGAGGCCGCCAGCGCCGCGCTACCGCCGCGCGCCCCTGGCGAGCCCGGGGTCGCGCCGCAGCTCGACGAGGAAGGCGAGGGCCAGGGGCAGGGTGATCGCGGCGTTGTAGAGCAGGTGCAGCACCGGCCGCGCGGGCAGGTCCTCCTTCAGGCCGAACAGGCTCGCCACAAGCCCCCCGGCCCCCAGGATGCCGTGCTTGCCCGCCGCCCCGTAGAAGGTGGTCAGGGCGGGCGCCTTGCCCACGGGGTGGGCCGTCACCGCGCCGCCGTCCACGGTGGTCGCCCAGAGCTGCAGCTGCGTCTGGTACAAGGCCGCCCGCTCGAGGAAGAAGTGGTGGCTGATGAACAGGTGCTCGAGGGCGTGCCAGCTGAGCAGGGCGACGGCGGCCCAGAGCCAGAGGTTGCGCGGGTAGTGGCGCAGCAGCCAGAGGGTGGTGAGCCAGCCGAACAGCTCCCAGCTGAGGTGCACGATCTCGATGTCGAGCTGGCCGAAGACGCCGCAGGCGGCGGGGCCGACCCGGGCCTGACCCCCTGGCCCCGTGGCGGGCAGGCCGTCGGGCCCGGGCGCCACCACACGCCGGGTGAGGACGCCGCTCGGCGCGTCGCCCGGGGCGCGCAGGCCGGCGGCCACGGCGCGCGCCGCGAGCTCGGGGCTGTCGGGCGGCGGCGGGCAGAGCATGGTGCCGCCCATGAGCTTGATCTGGGCCACCTGGGCTACGTGCTCGCCCAGGTGGCCGACCTGCAGCAGCACGAACACGGCGAAGATCGCGATCACCCCGTAGCGCTCGACCTTCCAGAGGGCCTCGGCGGCGACGGCGGGCAGCAGCGGCCCGAGGGCCGCCAGGGTGATCGTGTAGAGCGGCTGGCCGTTCAGGGCGGCGAGGGCGGCCAGGGCGGCCGACAGGGCAGCCGACAGGACTATGAGACGGGGCGGCACGCGCCGCGGCGCGATCAGGCCCATGGCAGACTGGGTCAGCATAGCGCTACTTCCCTTCCTCGTCGCCCGCCCGGCGGCGCAGGGCGACGATCGCGACGGTGTTGATCAGCAGGATGAGCCCGGCGTAGCCGGCCACCAGGGGCAGCTGGGCCAGCCAGGCGGCCCGGTCGGCCACCTGCCCGGCCACAAGTCCCGCCGGCGCGAGGGGCCCGACCCCGCAGAGGGCGAACAGGGTCGCCATCAGCGAGCCGGGCTCGGCCGCGGCGAGCAACTCGGCGGGCAGGGCTCGTATGACGAAGCGCAGCCCGTAGACCCCCGCCACCAGCAGCAGGGCGAGGCGCAGGGCCAGGGCGCGCCGCCGGCCCGGCTGCGCGGGGGGCCTCCCCGCGCCGCGTCCGCGCGCGGCCGCCACGATCCCGACCATCACCAGGGCCGCGCCCGCCATGTGGTAGCCCTCCAGGGCCTCGCCCAGGATGGTCACGCTCAGTAGCGCGCCGAAGACCGGGATCAGGTTGGTGTAGACGCCGGCCCGCGCGGGGCCGAGGACGCTCGCGCCCCGGTTCCAGAGCACGTAGCCGACGGCCGACGGCCCCAGGGCGGCGTAGGCGAGGCCAAGGGCCGCCCCGGTGGACGGCAGCGCCGTCGCGCCCGCCACCGCCTCGGCGGCGTAGAGGGGCGCCAGCATGAGCACCGCGCCCACGACGGCCGCCGTCACCAGGCCGAGGGACGAGAGGCCGGCCGGGCGGCGCCGCTGCAGCACCGCGTAGACGGCCCAGAGCGGCACCGCCCCCAGCATCCACAGGTCGCCGGCGTTGAGGCCCAGCCCGAGCAGCGCCCCGGGGTCGCCCCGGGTGACGACCACCACGGCGCCGAGCAGCGAGATGGCCACGCCCGGCAGCTGGGCGAGCCGCAGCCGCTCGCGGTCGAGCAGGCGCGCGGCCAGCATGATCGCCAGGGGCAGCAGGGCCGCGAACAGGGCCGCGTTCACCCCGCTGGTCGCCCTGAGGGCGCTGTACACGCACACGTTGTAGGCGGCGATGCCCGTCAGGCTCAGCAGGCCGATCAGGCGCCAGTGGGCCAGCAGCAGGCGCCGCTGGCGCAGCAGCTCGCCGCCGCTGAGGGGCAGCAGGAAGGCCAGGGCGCCGGCCCAGCGCCAGAAACTGATCGTGATCGGGCTCAGCTCCTGGCCCACCACGCGCCCGAAGATGAAGTTGCTGCCCCAGAGCAGCGTGGCCAGCACGAGCAGCAGCGGGGCCACGACCTCGGCGCGGGCCGCCCGCCCCCCCGCATCTATCGTCAATCGCATCTCGGTGTCCCTTTCGTCAGTCCCCCACGCCGGGCCGTCAGGCGACGGGCGGCACCAGGGCAAGGTAGGCCGCCCGCGTCCCCGCCCCATCGCCGCGCGCGTCCACCCGGGCTGCTTCGCGCGGCGCCGGGGTTGGACGCGCGCGGAGACGTTCAGGGAACGCCCGGCCTGTAGACTGCCGGCCATCCCCCACACAACGGGGTGGGGCACACGAGGCACGAAGCGGCGGGCCCGGCCCGCCTTAGCTGAGGAGACACACCGATGAATGGGGACACCTTCACCTGCCGCGGCCCGCTCTGCGACGGCGCCAGCTGGACAGTCGAGCGCGTCGAGGGGATTGACGAGCTCTGGCAGATCAGCGAGGGCCCCGAGGGCCCGACCTTCCTCGTGGCCGCCAGCGAGCCTATCTGCCCCCGCTGCGCGGCGCGCCTGATGCCCGCGCCCGCCCTGAAAGGAGTGCCCAGCTATGTTCGTCACGCTGCGTAGCGCCGCCGCGGGCCAGGCTGTCGCGAGGGCCTTCACGGCCTTCGCGCAGCGCCACCCGACCTACGCCGAGGCCCTGTTCGACGAGCACTTTCTTCAGAGCCGCGTCGCGCCGCTGCTGCGGGCGCCCGGCGGCGCCGCGGCGCTCACCCCCGAGTGGCTGGCCGGGGCCTGGGCCGCCCAGTTCGGCGGGCGCGCCGCCGACACCGAGGCCCTGGTCGAGGCGGCCACCCCCGTGGCGGCCGACTTCATCGAGCTGCTGGCCCGCGTCATCCTGCCGGACATCGTCGCCCGGATCGAGGTGCGCGGGCGGGAGGTGGCCGCATGACCGCCGCGCCGCAGACGGCCCCCACGGGCCCCCAGATCTTCCGCAACGGGCGCGCCGTCGCCGTGCGCCAGGTGCGCGCCGACGACATCGGCCTGCTGACGGGCTTCGTCGCGCGCCTGTCGGCGCGCACCTGCCACCAGCGCTATCTGGCGGCTCGCAGCTTCACCCTCGCCACGGCGCGGGCCGAGGCCCAGCGCATCGCCGCGGCCCGCACCAGCCGCCACATCGCCCTGGTGGCCGTCGCCCCCCTCTTCGGCAACGAGGACCTGGTCGGCGTGGCCGAGCTCGTCCCCATGGACGGCGAGGCCGGCGTAGCCGAGCTGGCGGCGGTGGTGCGCGACGACATGCAGGGCGCCGGGGTCGGCTCGCTGCTGATGCGCGCCGCCCTGGTGGCCGCGCCGCAGCTCGGCGTCCACACCCTGCACGTCGAGCTGCTGGCCGACAACGACGCCATGCGCCGCCTCGCCGGACAGGCGGGCGAGCCGGAGGTGATCGGCTGGGCGGACGGCGTGCTGCAGCTCCGCGTCCGGCTCGGCGCCGGGGCGACCGACCGGCGCCGGGGCCCCGCTCTGAGGAGGGCCGCGTGAAGGCCGACCTGCGCCTGCTCTGCGCCCTCGCCCACCCCGACGACGAGGCCATGGGCGCGGGCGGGCTGCTCGCCCGCTACGCCGCCGAGGGCGTGGCGACCCACCTGGTCTGCGCCACCCGCGGCGAGCGGGGCTGGACGGGCGACCCCGACGCCTACCCCGGCCCCGCCGCCCTCGGCCGCGTCCGCGAGGCCGAGCTGCGCGCCGCCGCCGCCGCCCTCGGCCTGCGCAGCGTCAGCTTCATGGACTACCTCGACGGCG
>DAOLDO010000216.1:0-8686 GCA_035327325.1 Chloroflexaceae bacterium
GGTGGGCGCCGCCGTGGTGGGCTGGGCGGCGGGGGCCTGCGCGGTCGCGCCGCAGGCGGCGAGGGCGCCGACGAGGGCGGCGCACGCCAGGGCAGCCAGAGTTCGCCTGAGCATCTGTGTTTTCCTCCTGAGCTTGGATCCGTCGCCCATAGGACGCTCGGGGGCCCGGCTTAGGTTCCGGCACCCCCTGTGCTATACTACAGGGTGCCTGTCAGCGGTCAAGAGGGAGCGAGGACGTGAAGCAGTTCAGCCTCTCGGTCGTGCTGCCCGTTGGCGACGCGCCGGCAGCCCTGGCGGCGACGGTGGCGGAGTGCCTGGCCCTCGGGGCCCAGCAGCTCGCAGACCTCGAGATCATCATTGTGGAAGCCGGCGGCGACCCCGGCGTGGCCACGCTCGCCGACCGGCTCGCGGCCACCCACAGCTCGGTCGCCGTGCTGCGCTACGCGCGGCGCCGCGGCTACAGGCAGGGCCTGTACGACGCCTGGGGCGTCGCCCGCGGCGCGTACGTCGCCGCCCTCGACCTGGCCGGCCCCGCGGCCGCCGCCGGCCTCGCCCGGCTGCTGGCGACCGCGCCGGAGCACGCGGCGATCTTTGGGTACCGGGAGCCCGCGCCCAGGCACCCGGCGGCGCGGCTCTTCGCCGCGGCCGTGGGCGCCCGCGTGGCCCCCGGGCTGCGCGACCCCGCCCTCGGCCTGGCCCTGTTTCGCGCCGACCTGCGCGACCTGCTCGCGCCCGAGGGCCCCGACGCCATGGCCCACGCCGAGATCTTCGCGGCCGCCCGCCGGCGCGGGCTCGCCGTCGCCCAGGTGGCCGTCCCGGGCAAGGCCGGCCGCGCCGCCCCGTCGCTCGCCGCCATTGGCGCCGCCCTTAGCCACGGCGGCGCCGACGAGGGCCAGGCCAGGCGCGGCGCCACCGTCGGCGCCGGCATGCTCATCGCCGCCTGCGGGGTCTGGCTGCTGCGTCGCTGGCGTCGCCTGTAACCCCGGACTCAACAATCGCCGCCCGCTCGACGTCAAAGAGCTGGAGATACGCGGCCCCGCAGACCACTGCGGAGCATCAAGAAGGAGAGCCACACCTATGAGCCAGCCCCAGAACGACAACAACCAGTCGCAGCAGCCGAGCGGTGACCTCGCCAGCGAGCTGCGCGAGCTCGGCCAGCAGCTGGAGGCCGCCGTGCGCAGCGCCGTCCAGAGCGACAAGGCCAAGCAGATCCAGAATGACGTCTCGTCGGGCATGAAGGAGATCGGGGCCCAGCTCCAGGCCGCCTTCAAGGCCATCCAGGAGAACCCGCGCTTCCAGGAACTGGTTGACCGCGGCGAGCAGGCCGTCAGCCAGGCCCAGCAGAGCAAGGTCGCCCAGGACTTCCAGGAGACTCTGTCGCGCGGCGTCGCCCAGCTCAACGACCAACTGGCCGCCTTCGCGGCCCGCATGCGCCAGCACGAGGGCGCCGACGCCCCCACCGACACCCCGCCCGCCACCGGCACCCCGCCCGCCACCGGCGAGACCACCCGCCTCGACCCCGACCAGCAGTAGCCCCGACTCGAGGCACAGGCACGCCGCGCGAGCGGCGCACTGAGGGCGAGGCGCCGCGGCGCGCTCGCCCTCACTAGTTCCACAGGTGAACCCTCTATGTGTGGACGCTTCACGCTGGCCGTCCCCGCCGAGCAGGTGGCGGCCCAGTTCCAGCTCCCCGCGACGCCCGAGCTCGCCCCGCGCTACAACATCGCCCCCACGCAGCAGGTGGCGGCGGTGCGCGCCGCCGAGGTCGGACGTGAGCTGTCCATGTTCCGCTGGGGCCTGGTGCCCTCGTGGGCGAAGGACCCGTCGGTCGGGGCGCGTATGATCAACGCCAGGGCCGAGACGGCGGCCGAGAAGCCGGCCTTCCGCACCGCCCTGCGCCAGCGGCGCTGCCTCATCCCCGCCGACGGCTTCTACGAGTGGCAGGCCCGCGAGGGCGGCAAGCAGCCCTTCCACATCAGGCTGGCCGACGGCGGGCTCTTCGCCCTGGCCGGGCTGTACGAGCACTGGAAAGCGCCCGACGGCGCGTGGCTCAGCACCTGCACCATCCTCACCACCGCGGCCAACGCCCTGATGCGGCCACTCCACGACCGCATGCCCGTCATCCTCGCCCCCGAGCACTACGCCCTCTGGCTCGACCCCGGGTTGCGCGACGCGGGCCCGCTCCAGGAGCTGCTGGCGCCCTTCCCGCCCGACCGGATGGTCGCCACCCCGGTCAGCAAGGCGGTCAACAGGGCCACCAACGAGGGCCCCGAGCTGCTGGCGCCCGCCGGCTGAGATGTAAGGGCGCCCACGCCGGGGCGCCCACGCTGGGGCGCCTTTACGCCAGACGCAAGACATCCTGGCGCGGTCAGGCTCTGGGGTCGGGCGTGGCCCCAGGGTCGAGCTCGGCGCTGCCCTTGCGGCGCCAGGGGAGCCTGAACCTGGCCTGGCCGCCCCGCTCGCGCGCGGCGGCGACGATCTCCTTCGCCCGCTCGCGGCCCACCTTCATGGTCTCGTCGGCCAGCTGGCGCAGGCGCTCGCGCGAGAGCAGCTCGCCGTCGGCGAACCAGCGCAGGGCCGCCACCCCGGTGACGTAGGTGCCCGAGTAGGCCACGGCCACCTTGGGCGCGATGCCCCAGAAGGGGACGAGGCCGACCAGGGTGCGGGCGAGCTGGCGCCAGACGAAGGCCCCGCCGACCACTGGGGCGACCTCGGCGATGCGGGCCTGGAACTCGGGCGGGGCGCCGTTGGCCAGGGCCAGCCTGTAGACCATCAGGGCCTGGTTCTTGGTCAGCACGATGATGTCGGCGGCCGCGAAGGGCACGGCGAGGATAGGGATCTGCGCGGGGACGGCCGAAGCGAAGGCGTAGGTGGCGTTGGTGAACGAGACCGAGCCGACCAGCTCGCCGGCGTAGACCTCGCGCAGGCCCGGCAGCGCGCGGGCCGCGGCCAGGTGCAGCTCGGAGGGCAGCCGGTCGAGCAGGGCCGCGGCCAGGCTGGCGCGGGCCTCGGGCGACTCGAGGTCGGGCAGCACCACGATCTTCGCGTGGGCGAACTCGGGCCGGGGCTGCCCCATGGCGCCGGGCGACGCGACTCCGCAGATGGCGAGCACCGTGGGCAGGGCGAGACGGCCCAGGTCGGCCAGGGCCTCGGCGCCCGCCGGGCTGACCGGCTCGCGGCCGTCCATGAGCACGAGCACCAGGTCGGAGCGGCGCAGGTCGTCGTCGGGCTCGCCGGCGGCGAGGGGCTGGTGGGCGAGGGGGTCGCGCCCGGCGGGGCCGTAGCGGGCGGTGCCATGGCCGCGCAGCAGGGCGTACACCCGGTTGAACAGGGGGCGCGGGCCGAGGCAGGCGATCGCCAGGGGGCGCTCGCTCTCCTCGCGGATCGCCGTGACGTCCAGCTCACGCAGCGTGCTGACGGCGGTTCCCAGGTCGTTCCAGCTCGGCACCGTGGCTGCTCCTCGCAGATCGTGGCTCCGAGTCGATTATAGCATAGGGGCCTCGGCGGAGAGGGCGAGTTTTGCGGCGGCGGATCGGGGTATGGTATAATAGTGACGCGTTGCCGGGTTGTGTAATGGCAGCACGGCGGACTTTGGATCCGTCTGTCCAGGTTCGAGTCCTGGCCCGGCAGCCACAGGCCGTCGCCCCGAAGCCAGATGCCGTGAACAGACCGCCCAGCACCAGCGCCGAAGATCCACCCGCCCGCCGGCAGGCCGGCGGCCACACCTGCAGTGGAGCATGGCTTCACTGTTTTTTCATTACCCCCGAGGGACGCGATGGACGGTCGCCTGCTACTGTTTAGCGGAAGCGCCAACCCCGAGCTCGCGAAGGAGATCGCCACCAGCCTGCGCATGACTGTCGGGCGGGCCCTGGTGGGCCAGTTCAAGAACGGCGAGACGCGCATCAAGCTCCACGACAATGTGCGCGGCTGCGATGTGTTTGTCATCCAGCCCACCTGCAACCCGGTTGACCACCACCTCATGGAGCTGCTGCTGCTGATCGACGCCCTGCGGCGCGCCTCGGCCACCCGCGTGACGGCGGTGATCCCCTACTACGGCTACGCCAAGCAGGAGAAGAAGACCGCCGGCCGCGAGCCGATCTCGGCCAAGCTGGTGGCCAACCTGATCCGCACCGCCGGCGCCGACCGCGTTCTTACGATGGACTTGCACGCGCCGGCGATTGAGGGCTTCTTCGACATCCCTGTGGACCACCTGCAGGCATCGCCGATGCTCGCCGACTATATCCACGGCCTGAACCTGCCCAACCCCGTGGTCGTCTCGCCCGACGCCGGCGGCGTGGGCCGGGCCAACCGCTTCCGCGAGCGCATTGGCGCGGGTCTTGCGATCATCGCCAAGCAGCGGCCCGAGCCCGACACCGCGGAGGTGCTCGAGATGGTCGGCGAGGTGGACGGCAAGACGGCGATCATCGTGGATGATATGATCTCCACGGGCGGCACCCTGGTCGAGGCCGCCCAGGCCCTGATCGAGCGCGGCGCCCGCAAGGTCTACGCCTGCGCCACCCATGGCATCTTCGCCGCCAACGCCCTCGAGATCATCGCCCGCTCCGACCTGGTCGAGACGATCATCACCAACACCATCCCCCAGAGCGCGACCGCCCAGGGCGCGCGCGTGCGCACCATCAGCGTGGCGCCCCTCTTCGCCGAGGCGATCATGCGCATCCACAAGGATCTCTCGCTGAGCGCCCTCTTCTCCTAACCCCCCTGACCCCACAAGGAGTAAGTCCGTTGGAGGACCCTGAACCTAGTCTGCTCTTGCTCGGGATCGGCCTGTGCCTGCTCGTGCTGGCCTTCACCTCGGCCGTTGACGCGGCCTTCACCGCCATCAGCAGGCACCGCCTGCACGCGCTGCTCGACGAGCGCGGCCCCGGCACCCGCCGCTCCGTGTCCCAGCTCCTCGACGACCCCTACCGCTTCCGCACCACCGTGCTTGTGCTCAACAGCAGCATGACGATCACCGCTACCGGGCTGACCCTGGCCCTGGTCGGCGGCGGCGGGCCATGGGCGATCGTCGGCGGCCTGGCCACCCTCTTCCTGGCCATGCTCACCTTCAGCGAGGTGGTGCCCAAAGCCCTCGCCGTGCGCAGCCCCGAGACGGCGGCCCTGCTGCTCTCGCGGCCGATGAGCGCCATGGCCCTGGCTCTCTGGCCCCTGATCGCCCTGGTGAGCCTGCCTCTCCGCCCCGTCTACAGGCTGCTCAGCGGCCAGGACGCCCCCAAGACGCCCCTGGTGACCGAAGAGGAGCTGCGCCTGCTGGTCAACGTGGGCGAGGAAGAGGGCCTGATCGAGCACGACGAGCGCGCGATGATCGAGGGCGTGATCGCCTTCGGCGATACGCTGCTGCGCGAGATCATGGTGCCCCGGGTGGACATCGTCGGCCTCGAGCTTGGCGCGACCCTCGAGGAGGCTATGGACGTCGTGGCCTCCAGCGGCCACTCGCGCATCCCGGTCTATGCCGAGAACTTCGACCATGTGGCCGGCATCCTCTACGCCAAGGACCTGATCCCCGCCCTGCGCAACCACGGCCGCGACCAGCGCATTGACCACCTGCTGCGCCCGGCCTACTTCGTGCCCGAGACGATGAAGGTGAACATGCTGCTCGAGGACCTGCAGCAGCGCAAGGTCCACATGGCGATCATCGTAGACGAGTACGGCGGCACCGCCGGCCTGGCCACGATCGAGGACCTGCTCGAGCAGATCGTCGGCGAGATCCAGGACGAGTACGATACCGAGGAGCCGTCGATCCAGCCGGTGAGCGCGAGCGAGTACATCGTTGACGCGCGGGTGCTGATCCACGACGTCAACGAGCTGCTCGGGCTCGGCCTGACCGCCGAGGCCGAGCGCCTGGGCGGCCTGATCTACGAGCAGCTCGGTCGCGTGCCGCGGGTAGGCGACGCGGTGGAGCTCGACGAGGTGGTGGTCACGGTGCTGTCGGTGAAGGGCGTGCGCGCCCAGAAGCTGCGCATCGTGCACGAGAGACACGAGGCCGTGAGCGGCGTCCTCGCCGCCGAGCTGGCCCCAGGAGGACTGCGTGGACCAGGCTGACTACGCGACCCTGACCGAGGCGGCCGTCGCCGCGCGCGCCCTGGCCTACGCGCCCTACTCCCGCTTCCAGGTGGGGGCGGCGGTGCTCACGGCCTCGGGGCGGATCTTCCGCGGGGGCAACATCGAGAACGCGGCCTACCCGATGACCGTCTGCGCGGAGCGGGTGGCCCTGTTTAGCGCCTACGCCCACGGCGAGCGCGAGATCGTCGCCCTGGCCGTCGCGACCGACACGGCCGAGGTGGCCAGCCCCTGCGGGGCCTGCCGCCAGGTGATCTTCGAGCTGGCCCCCCGCGCCCGGGTGATCCTGCTCAACCTCGCCGGCGACCGGCGCGTGGTCGCGCCCGCAGATCTGCTGCCCCACGGCTTCGGCCCCGCCCAGCTCGACGAGGGGCAGGGGCGCTAGACGCAGCCGGAACACGCAAGAGGCGGCCGGGCAAAGCGCCCGGCCGCCCGCTTTTGTGCAAAAAGTAATGGCACCTCAGAACACCCAGAGGAACGCACTTACCGTTGCTGCCTTTCGGCCCTGGCGGGGTTCAGCACGTATCTGCCGTTCTTCAGTGCCGGCGGCATTATACCACACCCGGCGCAGATCGCGCGGCGCGCCCGCCGCCCTGATCGGATGGGAAACATGATCATGTGAAAAAAAGGTGTGGGAGTCATGGTTGTCTTAGTAAGCATGTGGAAGACGTGGAGAAGCGGGGGCTTATGGCGTTCGGATGCCGCCGGATGCGATCGGCATATGCTGTGGATAGCGACTCACAAGCTGTGTAGAAGTTGGTGGGCGAGGGGGCCTGCCACAGCTCGTACACATGACTTCCACGAGTCGTCATGGGAGTTTTCCACAAAATGTAGAAGTTATCCACAGATCAATGGCACTTATCCACACCCTGCTGCTCGCGGGGGATATAACGAAGGGCCGCCTGCAACCAGGCGGCCCTTCCAAGCGTGTGGATGCTATGAGGACTTCTCGGAGCCGCCTTTGGGCGGGTCGTCGAGGTCGAGGGTGTTGATGAAGTTACGGAAGATTGACATCGAGTCGTCGTTGAGCTCGGGCTCGGGCTCGCCCTCGCCCTCGGCGCCGGGCTCGCCGAGCTGGGTTTCGGCGGCGGCGGCCTGCTCGTCCTCGTCGAAGAGGACGCCGGCCTGGTCGAGGACGTGGGCCTCGACGAAGATCGGGACGTCGGTGCGGACGGCGAGAGCGATGGCGTCGCTCGGGCGGGCGTCAACCTCGACCGTATTGCCGCCCTGCTCGATGACGATGCGGGCGAAGAAGGTGTTGTCCTGGATGTCGTTGACGAAAATATGGCTGATCTGGCCGCCCATCTCGCCAATCATCGCCTTGAGCAGATCGTGGGTCATCGGGCGCTGCGGCTCGTGGCCCTGAATGGCCATGGCGATGGCGTCGGCCTCGAAGGGCCCGATCCAGATCGGCAGGTAGCGCTTGCTGTCTGTCTCGCGTAGTACGACGACGCGGTGTTGCGTGAGCAGGCTGACACGGATGCTGTCTACCACGACACGTATCATCTGCCGGCCTTTCATGGAGAGGATGCGGCCAAACCTGGGGGGATCGCTGAGGGGCGCGGTTCGACCGATATTCGGTAACTTGAATCTTACCACGGTCTGCGGCCTGTTGCAAGCAGAGGCGGGGGCGCCACAATTGACAAAGGGGGCCGGCCAGTGTATGCTCTGCGGCGCGAGTCGTTTGCCGTTAGGACGGTGTTTGGCCGCGAGAGTAGGGTCGCGCCTCCGGATGAGGCGTAGCCTGTAGCCACCAGGATGCTGGGCAGCTCGAGCTCAGAACGCCCTCGATGGGCGCCCGCCCGGCGCGCCACGCGCGCCAGGGCCGACCTCATGCGGGCCCGCGGGCTCGCGCCCGCCCCGGCGCACATCGCCCCGCCGCCCCGCAGATCGCTCCGGCGCCCTGGCCTCGGCCTGCGCGCCGTCGCCCACGCCAGCATCCTCGGCCTGGTCGCGCTCGTCCTCGCGGGCGAGCTGGCCGGCGCCTGGTCGGCCGCCGCGGCCCGCCCCCCCGAGGAGGCCCGCCCCCCCGCCGCGCCCCCCGCCCCCGTCGCCCTGGCGCCGCTCGCCCTCAGCGCGCCCCTGGCCATCGCCCCGCTGCGGCTCGCCAGCCCGGCCCTCGCGCCAGTCGAGCCCCCGCTCCAGCGCCCGAACGAGCTGGCCGGAGTCTACCAGGCTTATCATCCTCTGGACGAGGGCGAGACCCTCGGCGCCGTGGCCGAGCGCTACGGGGTCGGCCTGGACACGGTGGTCTGGTCGAACGGGCTGGACAGGGGCGACGCGCTGCTGGCGGGCCAGCTGCTGCGCGTCCCCCGCCTCGCCGGCCTGCCCCACACCGTCGCCGACGGCGAGACGCTCGAGGCCCTCGCCGAGCGCTACGGCGTGGACGTGGCGGCGATCGTGGCCTTCGCGCCTAACGGGATCGGCCCCGACCTGAGGCTGCGCCCCGGCGTGGAGCTGTTCATCCCCGGCGGCCGGCGCCTGGACGACGGCGACTGGCTCGGCAGCCTCGGAGGCGTGGCGGGCCTTGCCGCCCGCGGGCCCGAGCCGGCCGGCGTGGGGCGCGAGACGCAGACGAATCTTCCCCCCCGCCCCAGCACCCTACACC
>DAOLDO010000217.1:0-8662 GCA_035327325.1 Chloroflexaceae bacterium
GGGTGGGGAAGCGCACGCGCTCGGCCGGGCCGCCGCCGGCATGCTCGGGCGCCCGCTGCGCGAAGGCGCTGTAGAGGTAGACCTCCTGGGCCTCCTGGAAGGCCGCGAGGCTGTCGAGGGGGTTCCAATAGCCGGGCGTGGTGTAGCCGTAGACCCGCTCGCCGGCGGCGATCAGGGCCGGCAGCAGCTCGGTGACGGTGTCGTAGCTGTCGCGCTGGGGGATGTGGCGCAGGATGGTGGGCTCGAAGATGAAGGCCCCGGTCAGCTGGGGCCCGTCCTCCTCGCCCGCGGGGATGCTGCCGAGCAGCCTGCCCGCCTCGCCCAGGCGGGCGGTGAAGGCCGCGGAGCCGGCGCGGGGCTCGTGCAGGATGGCCGTGGCCGCGCCGCCGTGGGCGCGGTGGAAGCTGAGGGCGGCCTCGATGTCGAGGTCGAGGTAGGCGTCCCCGGGCAGAGCCAGGAAGGTCTTGTCGAGCAGGCCGCCGGCCCAGCGCAGGGCCCCGGCCGAGCCCCACGCCTGGCGCTGGGTGACGTACTTGATATCCACGCCCCAGCGCCGGCCGCCGCCGAAGTAGGCCGCGATCTGCCCGCCTCGCTCGTAGAGGCTCATCAGGATCTGCTTGTGCCCCGCGCGGGCTACGATCTCGAGCGTCGTCGCGAGGACCGGCCGATCGACGATGGGCAGCATCGGCCCGGGCAGCCCGTCAGCCAGGGGGGGGAGCCTGCGCTGTTCGTCTGTCGCGAGGATGATGACTTGCATGATGTATAGTACTCGGTGCTCTCTCTATCAGAGCGACGGCCCCGGGGCGTCGCGCGTCCGTCGGCTCAGTACGCGCCCCTGCTGAAGAGCACGGCGGGGATGGTCCGGATCAGGATCTCGATGTCCTTCCAGATGCTCTGCTCGGAGATGTACTGGAGGTCGAGCTCGACCCAGCGCTTGAAGTCGAGGTTGCTGCGCCCGGAGACCTGCTGCAGCCCGGTGATGCCGGGGATGGCGTGCAGGCGGCCCAGCTGCTCGTAGGTGTAGGTGGCCACTTCGGAGGGGATGGCGGGCCGCGGGCCGACCAGGCTCATCTCGCCCTTGAGCACGTTGAAGAGCTGGGGCAGCTCGTCAATGCTGAGCTTGCGGATCACCCGGCCGACGCGGGTGATGCGCGGGTCGTTCTTGATCTTGAAGACCGGGCCGTCGGCTTCGTTCTTCGCCAGCAGCTCGGCTTTGCGCCGCTCGGCGTCGGTGTACATCGAGCGGAACTTGTAGCAGAAGAAGTGCTCGCCGTCCTTGCCGACCCGCACCTGCTTGAAGAGGATGGGGCCAGGCGAGTCGAGCTTGATCGCCAGGGCCGTGGCGGCCATGATCGGCGAGGTCGCCACCAGGGCCGCGCTCGCCACGGTGACGTCGAGGGCGCGCTTGAGGCTGCGCACAATCTTCGTGCGGATCACCCAGGTCAGCATGCGGGCGCGCAGCCGCTGGTTGGCCTGCGAGCGCTCGAAGCGACGCTCGGCGAACATGGCGAGCATGCGGGCGCTCTTGTCGTCGAGCGGCTGATCCACTCTTGTCGGCTTCACAGATCACCTCGGCTAGTCCAGGCCGAGCGGTCTGCCGGCCTGTGTGCCTAATCTAACCGAGCTATTGAACAATTGGCTTACACGCCGCGTGCTGCGAAATGAAGATTACGTCACCGCCACCCCGCGGCGGGCCCCGGCCCCCGCCCTTGCCTCGGCCTACAGGCCCCCGCGCCCCGGCGCTTCCCCTGTCGGTCGGGCCGGCGAGCCCGGACAATATGCAAAGTGTCAGATCCCCACGCCCGACTCGCCCCGTCTGCCGGGACTGGTATCGCCTGTAGTACGGCGTCGTTCGTTGACGACGAGCGACGTCCGGCCGACCCTCGTGTGACCGAATGACAGAGATGTCAGCACTCCGAGTCACCCTTCCGCGGGGCGGGTGACGATGGCCATGCGCGGCATTCCTATGCCGTGAATCTATTCGCGCACCCGCGACCCCCTACGACCGTCCGTAAACATTTGTACATCTCGCTTTCGAAAGGTGTTTAGTGCAAAGCAAGGTCGGTTGGCTATGGTGTAGCTGCGCCGGAGCATGTCGGTCGCAGAGCGCCGTGGTCCGCGGCGCCCCTGAAGACTCCGGTACAGCATAAGGATGGGCTATGTTCTCTCCGCGCTTTGTGAGCCGCTTCAGCGAGCTGTTCTTCCGCCATCTCTGGCTGAACATACTGCCCGTGCTGATCATGCTCCCGGCGGCCGGGCTGTTCTTGAGCGAGCCGGTCTATGTGTCGCGGGCCTCGATCTATGTGCAGACCAACAACCTGCTCGAGACCCTGACCAGGGTCTCGTTCATTGACCAGTCGTACCTGAGCGTTGACGTCGCCACCCCGGCCCAGGTGGTGGCGGGCGAGCTGCGCGAGCTGCTCCAGACCGACGCCTTCACCTACGCGGCGATCAGCGAGTCGGACTGGCGCGACCAGCTGGCCGGCTCGCCCCGCGAGGTGCGCCAGGTGTTGCGTGACTACCGCGAGGCCCTCTCGATCGCCGTCGAGGGCGACAAGCTGGTGCGGCTCGAGATCGAGGCCGAGCGCCCCGAGCTGGCCCACCAGCTGGCCATCGCCACCGTCAACGCCTACCGCTCGTGGAAGATCAGCAAGGACGTGCAGGACGGCCAGATCGCCCAGTCGTTCTTCGAGGAGATCATCACCTCGTACCGGGACGAGCTCGAGCGTGCCCGCGACGACCTGCGCTTCTACCTGCAGCAGTACCCCGAGCCCCCGGTCGGGGCGCGGCCAGTGGAGGAGACGATCCAGATTGACAGCTTGCGCCAGGACGTGGCGCTGGCCGAGGAGCGCCTGGCCAACGTGATTGACAAGGCCGAGAGCGCGCGCCTGGCCCTGGCCCAGTCCGAGCGCGACGTGGACCAGACCTACCGCGTGGTTGATGTTCCGATCATCCCGCCCACCCCCGAGCCCATCGTGGAGCGGCTGCTGCTGGCCCTGGCCTTCCCCGCCGTTGGCCTGGCCCTGACGATCGCGATCGTGCTCGGGCGCTGCGCCGCCGACAGAACGGTACTCAACAGGTTCGACGCCAGCGAAGAGTTCGAGCTGCCCGTGCTGGCCGAGGTCGCCGACCGGGGCTCCCCCCGCTCGGGCGAGGGCCGCAGGCAGCGCCCCGCCGCCACCTCGCGCTCCGACGACTCGGTTGCCGGCCCCGCCCACGCCTAACCCCCCACGCTCACCCCGTCGCTCTAGCCGCAAAGGGCCGCAATGTCAAGTGCACGCCGGACCGTGATGAAAAACGCGGGCGCGATGCTGGTCTCTCAGGTAGTCACCTGGACGCTGACCCTGGTCTTCTCGATCGTGATGCGCCGCGTCCTCGGGCCCGAGGGGTCCGGTCATATCGTCATCGCCCAGTCAATCTGGCTGATCGCGGGGGTCTTCATCGGCTTCGGCATGGACCTGCTGCTCACCAAGGAGATCGCGCGCAACCACGAGCGGGCGGCCGAGCTGCTCGGCACCTCGTACCTCCTGCGGATCGGCTTCTACATGCTCGGCGGCATCCTGGTGCTGGGCTACAGCCTGCTGATGGGCTACGACCCCCAGACCACGCTGCTGATCCAGGTGGTGGGCCTCTCGACCCTCTTCATGCAGCTCGCCAAGGCCAGCCAGGCCACCCACCAGGGCCTGGAGACCATGGAGTACATCTCGATCTCGGACATCGCGAGCAAGCTGGCCAACACGCTCCTGGGCGTGCTGGTGCTCTTCCTGGGCTTCCGCGAGCTGGCGGTGGCCTGGGTGCTGGTCGTCGCGACCCTGGTGCTCTTCCTGACCCAGGTCTACTTTCTGCGCCGGCGCCACGGGCTGCGGCCCGTCTTCCGGCGCGACCTGACCGTGTGGATGCTGCGCTCGAGCCTGCCGTACATGGCGTCGGTGTTCGGCATGGTGGCCTACGGCGAGCTCTCGGTGATCACGATCTCGATGCAGGTGGGCGTCGGCGAGGTGGGCTGGTACGGGGCCGCGAGCCAGATCTTCGGCACGCTGCTCTTCGGGGCGGTGGTCTACAACACGGTCACCTTCCCCTCGATGGCGCGGGCCCACACCACCAGCCCCGAGCGCATGCCCGAGCTGCTGCGGCGCAACCTCGAGCTGATCCTCTTGATCAGCGTGCCGATCGGCCTGGGCGTGGTCGCGGTCGGCGACAAGCTGATGCTGCTGCTCTTCGGGCCGCCCTTCGCGCCGAGCGGGCAGATCCTGCAGGTGATGGGCTTCATCCTAATCTTCATGTACCTCAACGTGCTGTTCGGGCAGTACTTCAACTCGATCGATCGGCAGCATATCTGGACGACCGTGGTGATCATCTCGGCCCTGTCGATCGTCCCGCTGAACTTCGTGACGGTGCCCTGGGCCGAGCGGGCCTTTGGCGTGGGCGCCCTGGGCGGCGCCTTCAGCTTTCTGATCACCGAGGTGGGGCAGTTCGTGGCCGGCTGGCTGCTGGTGCCGAAAGGCACCCTGAACTGGCGCAGCGTGCGCTACATCCTGCAGGTCAGCCTGGCGGGGGCCCTGATGGTGGCCTGCGTGTGGATGGTCCGCGAGATGTTTATCGTGATCCCGATCGTGGTGGGCGCCCTGGCCTACCCGGCCCTGGCCCTGATGCTGAGGGTCGTCTCGCACGACGACATAGAGCTGATCCGGCAGACGGGGCGCGGGCTGTTCGCCCGCATCCGAAGCGCCCGCACCAAGCCGGCTTGAAGCGTACCCGAGGAGAAAGACCAATGTTTGCACGAACCAGGCGGCAGCCGGCGGCCAGCGACGAGGCCCTGACCCTGCGCTCGCTCAGCGGCAAGACGATCTGCGAGTTCTCGGGCGAGACGGTGGCCAACATCCGGCGCATGCTGACCAGCCTGATGTACCAGGCGACGATGCCGAAGAGCATCGCCAACGTGGCAGCCCTGCGCGGCGAGGGCGTGAGCTACATCACCCTGGCCATGGCGGCCACCCTGGCCAGCGACGTGAGCGCCAGGGTCTGCGCGGTCGAGCTGAACTGGTGGCACCCGAGCCTGCACCTGTATCTGGCGGGGCAGCAGCCGGCGCCGGCGGTGAAGGCCAAGGGCAAGGCGGCGAAGGGCGCGCCCGCCGAGCCGGCGTCCCCCGGGCCCGAGGAGGGCCTCGGCGCGGTGCTGCGGGGCGCCGCGACCCTCGACCAGGCCCTGGTCGGCACGTCGCTGGCCAACCTGGCGCTGCTGCCGGCGGGGCACGTGCCGGCCGAGGCCCGCTCGGCCCTGGCCCGCAGCGCGCAGCTCAAGGCCACGGTCGAGGCCCTGGCCGAGCAGTTCGACTACCTGATCTTCGACGTGCCGGCCGTCTCCGCCACCAGCGACACCGTGGCCCTGACCTCGCTGGCGTCCTCGGTGGCGGTGGTGGTGCGCCAGGGCGTCACGCCGGTGAACACGGTCAAGGGGGCCCTCGACGAGGTCAAGCATGTGCCGGTGCTGGGGGTCATCCTGAACCAGGTGCAGGTCTACACGCCCCGCTGGCTCCTGAACCTGCTGCCCCAGGAGTAGCGCCATGGCGGTCTTCCTCAGCTTCCTGCTCGGCTCGCTCTTCGTGGGCGTGCTTATGCGCAGGCGACCCTACATCCAGACCCAGCTGGTCGTCCTCGGGCTGGCCGCGATCGCGACCGTCTGCTACTTCTACTTCGGGATGCTCTAAGGAGCGCCCCGACGCACGAGGCGTCTGTTATGGCAGTGAGCACCTCGCGCCCGATCCGCACCCCCTTGCCGGGGGTGAAGGGCGTCACCACGGCCGAGGAGCAGCGGCGCTACGCCCGCGGGCATCTGACCCTCTGGTACCTCGGGGCCCTTGGGTTCGCCGGGCTGCTCTGCGCCGCCCTGGTGCTGCTTGGTCCGAGCCCTGCGGCGATCGCCTGGATCGTCCTGCTGACCGTGCTGGCCACGGCGCTCTACAACCCGCGCTACGGGCTCTACGCCCTGGTCGGGCTCGCCATGCTGTTTGACGGCAGGCTGGCCCGCTGGTACCCGTTCACGCGGAACTTCTCGAGCGCCGAGTCGCTGCTCTTCGTCCACGACGCGGTGATCATCAACCCGGCCGAACTGCTCCTTGTCACCATCCTGGTCTCGTGGTTGGGCCGGATGCTGGTCACCCGGAGGCTCGACCTGTACCTTGGGCCGATCTTCGTGCCGGCGCTGGCCTTCATCAGCTTCGTCACCCTGGGCTTCTTCTACGGCATGAGCCGCGGCGGCGACCTGACGATCGCCCTGTGGACCTTCAGGCCGATCCTCTACCTGCCCCTGGCCATCCTGCTGGTCAGCAACCTGATCAAGTCCCGCGACCACGTGATGCACCTGATCTGGGCGGCGATGATCGCCCTGGCGGTCAGCGGCTTCTCGGGCTTCCTGTTCGTGGCGATCGAGCTGCAGTGGAATATCAAGTCGGTGCTCGAGATCGCGGACCACTCGTACTCGATCTACCTCAACAGCATGTTCGTCCTGCTGATCGCCCTGGCCTACTTCGGCGGCTCGCCGCGCCTGCGCTGGTTCCTGCTCGTGACCCTGCCCTTCGTGCTGGTCGCCTACGTGGGCAACCAGCGGCGCGCGGGCTACGTGGCCCTGGTCGTGGCCCTGCTGGCCCTGGGCCTGCTGAGCCAGTGGTTCAACAGGCGCGTCTTCTGGAGCATCCTGCCGCCCGTGGCGCTGGTGCTCGCGATCTACACGGGCATCTTCTGGAACAGCACCGCCCCCGCGGCCGCCGTGGCCCAGGAGATCCGCGCGATTATCGCGCCGATCGAGGACTCGGAGGAGGCCTCGTCGAACCTCTACCGGGAGCTCGAGAACACCAACATCCTCTACACGATCAAGCAGGCGCCCCTGACCGGCGTGGGCATGGGCCAGAAGTTCCTGATCATCGCGCCCATGCCCGACATCAGCTTCTTCATCTGGTGGGAGTACTTCACCCACAACGCGATCCTCTGGATGTGGATGCAGGCGGGGGTCGGCGGGTTCGTCGCGATGCTGGCCGTGATCGGGACGGCGATCTCGCTCGGCGTGCGCACGGTCTTCCTGGCCCCGCGTGGGCCCATGCGGGCGGTCGCCTTCTGGTCAACCAGCTACATGCTCATGCACTTCACCTTCGCCTACGTGGACATGTCGTGGGGCAGCGAGAGCATGATCTACCTGGGGATGCACATCGGCCTGATCAACATCCTCGCCCGGATCATCGCGCAGCCCGTGGCCCTGCCCCAGCGGCGCTGGCCCTGGCAGCGCGAGCCCGAGCAGCCGCCGGGGCTCCAGCCTGTATAATGCGCCTGGCGGCCCCGCGGCCGCCATGTGCTGCCCGCTGCGCGGGGCCGTCCCGAAGCCCCGCGCGCCCGTCTGGCCAGGAGGAGCCAATGCGGCACGTATTCCTATTGCTGGGCCTGCTTGTCGGCCTGGCCGCTCTCGCCGCCTGCGCCCCCACCCAGGCCGCCATGCCGACGCCGCGCCCCGCGCCGACGATCGCGCCGTTCTTCAGCGGCGAGCGGCCCGCCGCGCCGACCGTGACCATCCCCACCCCCGCCGCCGGCATGCGGCCCTCGTCCGACGCCCCGCCCCTCAGTGACGCCTCGATCCTGCAGGAGGCGGCGCAGCGCGACCGCTCGGACCGGGTGGTGGCGGAGGTGAGGATCTTCGACGAGCAGCTGGACCCGAACTGGACGCTCGAGGAGAGCTGGGGCATGCGCCTGGACCCACGCAGCCCGAGCTTCGCGGGGCGGGGCCTTTCCTCGCTCGAGGCGACGCCCCTGGAGGCGTTCGGCGGGGTGCTGCTCAGCAACGGGCCCGACAGCACGCGGCTCTACCCCCGCTCCGACGTGCTCGGCGTCCGCTTCTCGGTGAGCGGCGGGCCGCGCTACCTGCCGGCCGACGCCCTGGTGGTCAAGGTGGTGGGCAGCAACCGCTACCCCTACTTCGTCTTCGGCGACAGCTCCGTGACCCTCGCGTACGACCCGACCAATCGCAACGTCTTCCCCGAGGTCGGCCTCAACCGGCTCGGCCTCAGGCGCGATCTGGAGCCGGGCGAGTGGGCCGACGTGGAGCTGTGGCTCGACGGCTACGACATCGCGGACTACACCTATGTGACGGGGCTCAATGTGATGAACGCCGCCAGCTACATGGACCGCTTCTACATAGACAACGTCCGGCTCCTGGTGCGCCGGCCCTAGTACTCCGTCCGAGCAAGCCTAGGGATGCCGCCCCCGGGCCGGGCGACCACGTGGGGTCGCCCGTACCTGCTGTGCTTGGGCGTAAGGGCGCCCCAACGTGGGCACCCGCGCTGTGGCGCCCCAACGGGCGTACCTCATCAAGCTAGCTGTGGCGCGCCACCAGGGTCGCGCCGCGCCAGCCGGTGGAGCCAACCGTAGCCCAAGAAGGAAGGATATGCGCCGACATCAGACCGCGCTGCTCGGCTTAGCGCTTGCTGCCCTCCTCGCCCTGGCCGCGTGCGGCGGCCCGCCCCCGGCGCGCCAGGCCCCCGCGGCCGAGACGCCCCCGCCCCAGGCCGCCGGCGCCCCCTCGGAGCCGACGGCGCCACCCCTGCCCCCGACCGACGGCACGATCAGCGTCAACGCCGCGGGGCCGGGGCGGCCGATCGCCCCGCGCCTGCTCGGCACC
>DAOLDO010000218.1:0-8570 GCA_035327325.1 Chloroflexaceae bacterium
GAGCGAGCGTCACCGCAGGTGCGACGGCGGGATCTTCATCAGGTCGCGGTACTTGGCCACGGTGCGGCGGGCGATCGGGTAGCCCTGCTCGCCGAGCAGACGGGCCAGCTCCTCGTCGCTGAGCGGGCGCGGCTCGTTGACGATCAGCTCGCGCAGCACGTCCTGGACACCGCGGGCGGCCACGAAGAACTCGCTCATCGGCAGCAGGGTGCCGTTGGGGAGCAGGGCGGTCTTGTCGGCCGTGGCCCGGCTGACCGTGGACTCGTGCACGCCCAGCTCCGCGGCGATCTCGGCGCGGGTCATCGGGGTCAGGTGGCGCACGCCGTGGAGCAGGAAGGCCTCCTGGCGCGTCACGATCGCCTCGCCGATGCGCTGGAGGGTCGACTCGCGCTGGCGCAGATTGGTCAGGAAGACCCTGGCGCGGGCGATGTACTCCTGCACGTGGGCCCGCTCGTCGTCGGGCAGGGTCGAGGCGTGGCGGGCCAGGTCCTGGTAGAGCGGGTTGAGGCGCAGCACGCGCCGGGGTGAATGGAGCACCTCGACGACGAACTGCTCGTCGCGGCGGACGATGGCGATGTCGGCGGTGCGGTAGCGCGTGCGCTGCGGGGGCGAGGCGTCGGGCATGGCGGCCTGGGCGGGGAAGGGCCAGAGGTGCTTGCGGATAAACGCCCGGGCGGCGTCCACCTCGTCGGCGCTGATGTGGAGCTGGCGGGCGATCTGCTTGAAGCGGCCGGCGCCCAGGTCCTCGTAGTGGTCGGCGATGATCGCGCGGGCGTGGGCGCAGGTCACGCCCTGGGCCGCCAGCATGTCAATCTGGACCAGCAGGCACTCCTGGGTGTCGCGGGTGGCGATGCCGGGCGGGCCGAGCTCGCGCAGGCGGGCGAGGACGGCCATGACGCGCTCGAGGGGGATGCCGAGCAGGTCGGCGATCACCTCGGGCCCGTCGGCCAGGAAGCCGCGCTCGTCGAGGTTGCCGACCAGGGCCAGGGCGATCGGCTGGTCGGCCGTCGGCAGGCTGGCGTAGAGGTCGTCGAGCAGGGTCTCGGTGAGGCTGCGGGGCGCGGCGACGAAGAGCAGGGGGTCCACCTCCTCCTCGCGGCGCGGGGGCGGGCCCTCGTTGATCGCGTCGCCGCTGGCGCACTGAATGCACAGCCCGTCAATCACCAGCGAGCCGCAGCGGGCGCAGCTGGCCTCGTAGGTCTCGATCTCGTCCAGGGCCGGGTTCTCGGCCAGCTCCTGCTGGACCAGCTGGTTCAGGTCGAGGCTCGGCAGGGCCAGGAGCTGGGCCAGGTTGAGCAGGGCGGGAGTGACCCGCATGCCCATCTCGGGCACCATAGACATATCGAACATTGCTACACTCTTTCCCGCTCAGGCGGAGCGACGCCGCTCGTGAGCCCCTGTGTATCGTAGCACAGTGGCCCGGCTGACGCGACCGCATGGCCGCGCCGGGCGGCCGCCGTTGGTGCTTGGTGAGTAGTTCGTGCCAATGAGCGTCTATGGCAAGATGCGTGCCAGCGGTCGCGCCGGCGGGTTGGCACGGAAGATGCAATGGCGATGGCAGGCGCGCCCCCTCCGTACCGACAGCGCGCCAACGGAGGTTGTAGTATGAGCGAGAATCCTCCTGCGCCTGACGCCGCGGTGGAGGCCACCGTAGACCCGACGACCGACGCCGAGCGCGTGATCAAAGAGCAGCGCGTCGTCGCGGACGGCGAGGCCCACACCACCCAGGTCGAGGAGACCACGGTGGTGGTGCCCTCGGCGGCGACGATCGAGCGCCGGCGGTATGTCCGGGCCCGGCGCACGGTCTACACCATTGTCCACATCATCTCGATCTTCATCTTCATCCGGTTCTTGCTGGTCCTCTTCGGGGCCGACCCGCTCAACGGCTTCGCGAGCTTCATCTACGGGATCACCTTCCCGTTCGTGCTGCCGTTCCGCGACCTCTTCGGGCCCGGGCGCGACCCCCAGCTCGGCGTGCATATCTTCGACGCGTCGAACCTGGTGGCGATTGCGATCTACTACCTCTTCGCCTGGATCGGCGCGAAGGTGGCCCAGCTGGTCTACCTGCGCACCAGGGCCGAGCCGACCGAGGCGCCCACCGTCGTCCGCTAGGCGCGACAGCCCATAGATGCAGAGAGGGTGGAGGGGCCAAGGCCCTTCCACCCTTCTTCTCGCTACGCGCGGGCCCGCCGGCGCTCCTAGAGCCGGGCCTCGTGCTCGTGCGAGCGCCACTGGCCGCCGCCGGACAGGTGGCGGCGGGTCGTGCAGCCGGCCACCAGCTGCAGCAGGGCGCCCAGGTCGAACGGCTTGCGCAGGATCTTGTCGGCGCCAAGGGCCCGGAAGCGCTCGGGCGTGCGGTCGGCGGTCATCAGGATCACGGGGAGGTGATCGCCCCCCTCGCGGCGCAGACGCGCGAGCAGCTGGTCGCCGCTCATCACGGGCATGGCCACGTCGAGCAAGAGCAGGTCGGGCCGCCGGCGCCTCAGCTCGCGCAGGGCCGCCAGGCCGTCGTGGGCGACCCGCACCCTGTAGCCCTCGTCGAGCAGGGCGTCGGCGACCAGGTCCGTGATCTCGCGGTGGTCGTCAACAATCAAAATCTCGGCGGGAGGGGCCTCCCGCTGGTGGTCTTGCTTGGTGTACATAGAAGGTTCTCGCGACACTTGGAACGTCATTGTTCGAGTCAGCGCATCGGTGCTCGTTCTGCCGATCTACATAACGCCAGAGGCGTCTCACTCTCCACCACCCTTAGCAGATAATGTGCCAGGGCCCAGCCCGGCGCTGCGGCACACGACTTGCAGATTGAGCCCGAGCGGACGTGCAGAGAGAGGAGCTGATGATCGCCGTCGACTGGCATAGCGTTCTCCCACCCTGGCTCGGCGAGGCTCTGCCCATCGGGGTGATGATGTGCGACACAGCCCTGCGGGTCCGCTACTGGGGCCCCTGGCTGGCCGCGCAGAGCGGGCTCTCGGCCGAGCAGGTGGCCGGGCGTCCCCTCGGCGAGCTCTTCCCCGACCTGGCGGCCCGCGGCCTCGAGCGTTACTTCGCGCGGGCCCTCGGCGGCGCGACGGTCCCCGTGCGGCAGCGCGACCACGGCTACCTGCTGCCCCTGCCGGCCCCGCCGAACAACGTCGGCCTGGCCCACATGCAGCAGCGGGCCACCATCGCGCCCCTCGTGGTCGAGGGGCAGGTGGTGGGCGCCCTCACCGTCATCACAGACATGACTGAGCGGGTGACCCAGGACCTGCTGCTCAGGCAGACGATCGAGCAGCAGGACGAGACTTTGGCCCTGCTCGACACCCTGATCACCAAGGCGCCGATCGGCTTCGCCTTTGTGGACACCGAGCTGCGCTACAGGGGCATCAACGAGCGCCTGGCCGCGATCAATGGCCTATCCGTCGAGGAGCATCTGGGGCGCACGCTCTGGGATGTCGTGCCGAACCTGGCCGACCAGCAGATCCCCCATCTGCTCGAGGTGATCGAGACCGGCGAGCCCTTGATCAACGCCGAGGTGACGGGCGAGACCCAGGCCAGGCCGGGCCTGCCGCGCGTGTGGCAGGTCAGCTACTACCCCGTGCACACCAGCAGCATGCGCCGCCTCGGGGTGGGGGTGCTGGTCACCGAGATCACCGAGCAGCGCCGCGCCGAGGAGCGCGAGCGCTTCACGTCCGAGCTGAGCGAGGCCCTCACGGCCTCGCTCGACTACCAGGCCACCCTGGACGCCCTCGTCCAGACGGTGGTGCCGTTCCTGGCCGACTGGGCCGTGATCCACACCATGGGCGACCGCGGGGGCGCGCCCTTCACCTCGGTGGCCCACGCCGACCCGCAGAAGGCTGAGCTGGCGCGCCGGGTCCAGGCGCTGCTGCCGGCGCTCCTCGGGCCCGGCGGTCCCGTAGGCCCGGTGCTGCGCGATGGCCGGGCCCGCCTGGCCGCCGGCATCGGCGACGCGGAGCTCGCGGCCAGCGCGCCCGACCCGGAGAGCCTGGAGCTGATGCGCGCCCTCGAGCCGAGGAGCGCGCTGCTCGTCCCCCTGAGCGTCGGCGGCGTCGCCATCGGCGTGCTCTCCCTGGCCCGCTGCGGGAGCGGCGCGCCCTACACGACCGACGACCTGACCCTGGCCGAGGAGGTGGGCCGGCGCGCGATCGTCGCCCTCGAGAACGCGCGCCTGTTCGCGGCCGCCGAGCGCTCGCGGGCCATGGCCGAGGAGGCCGTGCAGCTCCGCGATGCCTTCTTCTCGATCGCGGCCCACGAGCTGCGCACGCCCCTGACCACGCTGCTCGGGCGGGCCCAGTTGCTCCAGAAGTGGCTGGCCCAGGACGACGGCGCCGACCAGCGCACCCAGCGCTCGATGCGCATCGTGGTCGAGCAGTCCCAGCGCCTGAACCGCATGATCACCGCCCTGCTCGACGTCTCGCGCATCCAGGCCGGCCGCTTCAGCATCGAGCCGGCCCTGATGGACCTGGGCGCCCTGGTGCGCCGCGTGGTCGAGGAGACGCGCACGACGCTGACCAGCCACACCCTGGTGCTGCAGGAGGCGGGCGCGCCCCTGCTGATGCGCGGCGATGAAGTGCGGCTCGAGCAGGTGCTCCAGAACCTGCTGAGCAACGCGATCAAGTACAGCCCCGCCGGCGGCGAGGTGCGCGTCACGGTCGGCGCGGCGGGCGGCGAGGCCGCCGTGACTGTGCGCGACAACGGGATCGGCATCCCCGCGGCCTCGCAGGGGCAGCTCTTCAGGCGCTTCTACAGGGCGGCCAACGCCGAGCGCCAGGGCATCAGCGGCCTTGGGATCGGCCTGTTCGTGGTCAACGAGATCGTCGAGCTGCACGGCGGCCGGATCGGCGTCACGAGCGCCGAGGGCGACGGCAGCACATTCGTCGTGCGCCTGCCCCTCGCCGTCGAGGGCGCCTGACAGACCATCAGCCGGCTCACGCCGCGCCGTACGACTCGTACGGCCGCTCGCGCCCCACGAAGGCACGGAACATCACCGTCCACATGGCCGAGTTGAAGGCCGTGAGCAGCCCGCCGACGATCACGCTGGCGAGCAGCGCGTAGAGCACCAGGGCCACGACCAGTCCGACCGGGAAGGGGCCGCCACGGGCCAGGGCGAGGGCGGCGGGGAAGGCCAACCCCAGGGCCGGCAGCGCCAGGATGAAGCTCGCGACGCCGCCCAGGATGGCCTGGAGCAGCCAGGTGAGCAGCGACAGCCCGAGGTTGTGCCTGATCAGACCCCAGGCCCGGCCCAGGCTGGCCAGGGGCCCCCTGACCTCGATCACACAGACGCGCTGGGCCACCCGCGCCCAGACGCCCAGCAGCGCGCCGACGACCCACAGCAGCAGGATGAAGCCGAGGGCGCAGAAGACCAGGCCGATCAGCGAGGCGATCATAGGGCCGGGGTCGAGGTTGGCGCCACCCTCGGTCGAGGCGACCACCCCCACGACGGCCATGGCGACCACCCCGCCCACGACGAGGACGCCCACGATCACGGGCAGGGCCAGGATCAGATTGATCAGGAACAGCGGCACCACGCGCGCCGCGCCGGCCCGCAGCCCGTCGCCTGCCGTGGCCGCGTAGCCCTGGTCCGCCACGTCGGCCACCCGGATCATCGCCCCGTGGGCGAGGGCCCCGACCAGGGCCGCGACGATGCTCAGGCCGACCAGCGCCAGGCCGAAGCCGATCACGTAGGGCCAGGGGTTGTCGAGGAAGCCGCGCACCAGCGGGCTTGCGGCCAGGTCGGCCAGCCAGGGCGGCACGTCGGCCCCGCCGTCCACCGAGACGCGCTGCGTGACGTTGGCGTTGCCGCCCACGGAGAGGTCGCCCGCGCCGACGAACGCGGCCAGCATACCGAGGGGCCAGAGGGCCCTGGCGCGCCACCAGAGGGCGGCTGCCCGCTTGAGCAGGTCCACGAAGTTATTCATACGCCTTCCTCCACTGGTGATCCGGCGGTACAATACGCGGGAGCCGGCGCACGACCAGTATACACCGGTGTCCACAGGGGCCTATGAGTCTGAAGGAGCGTTTCACCCCCGCCGAATGGGCGGACCTGTCCTCGGCGCCGTTCGCGGCCGCGATGTACGTGGCCACGGCCGACGGCGGGCGGGGCGAGTATGTGCGCGAGATGGTGACGATGACCAGGGCGGTCGGCCCAAGCCTGAAGGGCGCCGGCGAGCTGGCCCGGGCCCTGTTCGCCGAGCTCGGCGGGCGCGCGGGCCGGCGGCTCGGCACGGGCGATCAGGCGGTGGCCTACGACGACCGCCCGGCCATGCTGGCCGTGGTCGCGCGGGCGGGCGCGGCCCTCGCGCGGGCGGGGGGCGCCGAGGCCGCGCCCTACGCCAGTTGGGTGATCGGCCTGGCGCGGCGGGCGGCCCGGGCCAGCAGCAGCGGCGGGCTGCTCGGCGTCGGCGGGCGGCCGGTCAGCGCCGCCGAGGAGGTGGCCCTGCGCGAGCTGAAGACCGCCCTGGGGGCCGGCTCACCGTGAGGGCGCCTCGCTGGGCCTGGGGGCGCGCCCGATGCCGAGGGCCAGGTACATACCCGCGCCGGACAGGCGCAGCACGCCCGCCACGACCAGGGCCGCGCCGATGCCGATCGCGTCGGCGATCAGCGTGCCCACCAGGGGCATGATGAACAGGGCCGCGTTCTGCAGGGTCTGGTAGAAGCCCACGTAGCTGGCCTGGTGGTCCGCCGGGATGGTGCTGAGCACCAGGTCGAAGTTGACCAGGTCGTTCCCCGCGGCGAAGAAGCCGGCCAGCCCGGCGAAGATCGCCAGCAGCCACACCGTCTGGGTGCCGGCCGTCGCCAGGGGGTAGAGGGCCATGCCCAGGCTGCTGGCGAGCAGCACGCCCCCCACCCCCATGCGCCGCGTCGCCGCCGACCAGATGAAGTAGGCCACCAGGAGCACGCCGCTGTTGGCCGTGGTGATGATGCCGATCCAGGCGTCGCTGGCCTGCACCTCGCGCACCCAGTAGAGCGGGAACAGCGGCAGGCCCATGGCCATGCCGCAGCGGAAGACGAACGCGCTCCCCGCGAAGCGCCTGAAGGCGGGCGGCGCCGTGCGCGCCACCTCGGCCAGCGAGCCCAGCCAGCGCCGGAAGCTCGGGCGCCAGGGCCCGTTGGGCGCCGGCGCGTCGGGCTGCTGGTCGGGCAGCACGATCGAGCGCGAGAAGAGGTAGCTGAGCAGGCCGCCCAGGAACGACCCGATGAAGACCAGCTGGTAGTTCAGCGGGAAGGGGAAGCGCACGAGGAACTGGCCCACCAGGGCCACGGTGATCGCCGTCACCGCGCCAAGGCTCGACCAGCGCATGCTCATCAGGGCGAAGCGGTTCTTCGGCCCCGCGACCCCGCCCATCACCACGGTGAAGGCCACGTTGACCACCGTGCTCGGCAGGGTCACCATGGCCCAGATCGCGATCACCGCCCAGGGCACCGCACCCAGGGGCAGCACGAAGGGCAGCAGCCCGAAGACCGCGTAGGACCAGAGCACCCAGACCCGCATGCGCGAGTACCAGGGCACGACGTTGCGCTGGCGCTCGAGGAAGCGGCCGATCGGCACGGCCATCAGGGCCCCCGTCAGGGCCGGCAGCGAGGTGAGCAGCCCGACCAGCAGGCTGCTCGCGCCAAGACGGGCCAGAAACACGGGGAGGAAGGTGCCGACGCCGGTCACGATGCCGACGCCGATGCCGTCAACGAGCACGTTGCGCACATTGCGCTCGGCGACCGTCCGGGGCTTGAGCAGCGACCGGAGGCCGTCGGCGCGGGGGATCCATTGCATGGTTCACAGGGGGCCGGCGCGCCGAGGCGCCCCGGCGCAGGGGCGGGTCGCCCGCCGGCGAGGTCTGGGAGCATTCTCCCCGATCGGGGGCTGGCCCGCAAGTGGCGTGCCGCGCCCGCCCCTCGGTCAACAGATTGTCACCCCGGACGGCGTCCCCCGGCGCCCGTGTGGCACGGGAGTTGCCAAGGGAGAGGCAATTGGGCGCAAGGCCAACCAGGAGACCAGATGATCACCTGCACCCGCTGCGACAACGAGACCTGGGCCAGCGAGCTCGTCACGCCGAACGGCCCCGTGATGCTCGCCGGCCCCCGCGACACGCCCCCCCAGCCGATCGTCGCCCGCGTCTGCACCGCCTGCGGCTACGTCGAGCTCTACGGACCCCAGCCCGTGGTGGACGAGGCCGTCCAGGCCGAGGAGAGCGAGGCTCGCGCGAAGCTGGCCCCGGCGCCCGTGCCGGCGCCCCTGACGGAAGCCTGACCCGGAGGGCCGCCGCCCGGCGCGCGCCCCTGGAGCGACACCCACGTAAAGGAATGGAAGATATGCAGACCCACCC
Organism: Chloroflexaceae bacterium; assembly: GCA_035327325.1. Lineage (GTDB taxonomy): Bacteria > Chloroflexota > Chloroflexia > Chloroflexales > Chloroflexaceae > CAIWXH01. The sequence goes on from DAOLDO010000218.1 coordinate 8,316, forward strand.
CCAGCAGACCGCCCGCGGCATCGCGTGGGAGCGCTCGCGCATGGACCGCCTCGTCACCCAGTACCAGTCGGCCCAGCCCGTGCCCGTGCGCGAGCGGCCCCTCGACATAGACCTGGTGAGCCGGCTCTGGCTCTGCCTGCGCCGCGAGGGCTACGGGCAGGCCGTCGAGGAGCCCTTCGCGGAGGAGTAGGCGCGCCTGGCGCGCAGATGCGAGGAAAGGGCGGGCGCCGCGCGGCGCCCGCCCTTTCGTTGTGT
>DAOLDO010000219.1:0-8538 GCA_035327325.1 Chloroflexaceae bacterium
GGAGCGAAACAGGTAGGTTCAGGGGCGTTTGCCAGATAAGGAGGCGAGATGGGCAACCTAGGACGTGGCTGTCTGGCGGGGTGGGCGGCGAGCAAGCTGGGCGGCGGCATTATCGGCACGATCATCCTGTTCTTTGTGATCTACTGGCTGCTCGGCTTCTTCTTCTAGGGCGCGGGCGCAGACCCGCGGACCTGGCGGGGCCACTCCGGCGCGGGCCGGCTGTGGCCCTTTGCGCGTCCGCGGCGCCGGCTTCACCCCGCCGGGTGACGCGGGGCATCCGGCGAGGTGCTAGGCTTGACCCCAGCGGGCCGCCGGGCCCGGGCATTCCTACACATGCCAAGGGGGTCGTGATGACCGCACACCTGACCGAGCGGGCCGCCCTGTACCTGCGCCGGCTCTGCGCTGAGCTCCCATCACGCTGCGTCGGCAGCGAGGGCAACCGCGGCGCGACCGCCTTCTTCGCCCGCACCGTCGCCGGCTTCGGCTTTGCCGCCGCCACGCCCACCTTCGACTGCGTGGACTGGTCCCCCGGGCGGATCAGCCTGCAGGTCGAGGGCGAGCTCTTCCCCGCACAGATCAGCCCGTACAGCCCGCCGGCGCGCGTCTGCGCCCCGCTCGTCGTCGTCACGACCGTGGAAGAGCTCGCCGCGGCCGAGCTCGCCGGCGCCGTCGCCCTGCTGCGCGGGCCGATCGCCCGCGAGCAGCTGATGCCGAAGAACTTTCCGTTCTACAACCCCGAGGAGCACCGGCGGATCGTCGCGCTGCTGGAGGCGAAGGGGCCCGCCGCGATCATCAGCGCTATGGGCCGGGACGCCATGGCCGGGGCGGTCTACCCCGCGCCCATGTTCGAGGATGGCGACTTCGCGATTCCCTCGGTGTACCTCGACGAGCAGGCGGGCGCCCGGCTGGCCCTCGGCGCCGGGCGCGCCGTCGCCCTGACGATCGAGTCCGAGCGCCGGCCCGCCTGGGGCTGCAATGTGGTCGCCCGCCGCGGCCCGCCCGGCCGGCGCCTGGTCATCTGCGCCCACATTGACGCCAAGGCCGGCACCCCCGGGGCCCTCGACAACGCGGGCGGCACCACGGTGCTGCTCCTGCTGGCCGAGCTGCTCGGCGCCTACGACGGCCCCCTGGCCGTGGAGCTCGTGGCGCTCAACGGTGAGGACCACTACGCGAACCCGGGGGAGCAGCTCTACCTCGCCCAGAACGCGGGCCGGTTCGACGAGATCGCCCTCGGGATCAACCTCGACGGCGTGGGCTACCGCGAGGGCCCCACGGCCTACTCCCTGTACGATTGCTCGCCGGACCTGGCGGACCCGATCCGCGCGGAGTTCGCCGCCCGCCCGGGGTTCGTCGAGGGCCCGCCCTGGTACCAGGGCGACCACAGCCTCTTCCTGCTGAACCGGCGGCCGGCCCTGGCCCTTACCTCCGAGCGGGCGTTCGAGCTCCTCGGGCGCTACATCCACACCCCTGAGGATCGGCCTGAGCTCGTCGCCCCCGAGCGCCTGGCCCTGGTCGCCACCGCGCTCGCGCGGCTGGTGCCCGAGCTGGCCTGCCGCCTTGGGGAGTTGGGGGCGCCGGCCCCGTGAGCGCCCTCGCCAGACCGCCGGCCCCCGATTGACAAGCTGAATCAGGGCGGCTATCATGCGCGGGGCGCGCAAGGGCCAGCGAAACTTCGGTGGGCCAGGGCCGCGACAGCGATGGATCACGACGCGGAAGAGCGGCGACGGGCACCATGGAAGCGATGCGGGTCCTGATCACCGGCGGCACCGGCTTCATCGGCAGGCGCCTGGGGGCGTCTCTGCTTCGCCAGGGCCACGCGGTCCGCCTCATGGGGCGCACCTTCGCCCCCGTCGCCGACCTGCTCGCCGCCGGCGCCGAGGCCGCCCCGGCCGACCTGCGCGACCCCGTCGCGGTCGCCGGCGCCTGCGCCGGCGTGGACGCGGTCTGCCACGCGGGCGCCCTCTCCGCGCCCTGGGGCCGCCGCGCCGACTTCCTGGCGGTCAACGTCGGGGGGACGGCCAACGTGATCGCCGGCTGCCGCCGCCATGGCGTGCGCCGCCTGGTCGCGATCTCCTCCCCCGCCGTCGTCTTCGCCGGGCGCGATGTCGTCGCCGCCAGCGAGGACGCCTCCTACCCGCGCCGCTTCAGCTCCGCCTACGCCCTGAGCAAGAAGCTCGCCGAGGACCTGGTGCGCGCCGCGACCGACGTGCCCGCCGTCACCCTGCGGCCCAAGGCCGTCTTCGGCCCGGGCGACGAGGCCCTGCTGCCGCGCCTGGTGGCCGCCGCTCGCGCCGGCCGCCTGCCCCGCATCGGCCACGGGCGCAACCTGGTGGACCTGACCTACGTGGACAATGTGACCCACGCGATCGAGCTGGCCCTCGCCGCCGAGCGCGCCGTCGGCCGCACCTACACGATCACCAACGGCGAGCACGTGCCTCTGTGGGAGCTGCTGCGCTCGGTGCTGCGCCGCCTGGGCGTGCCCGCGCGGCTGCGCCCGGCGCCCCTCGGCGCGATGCTCGCCGTCGCCGCGCTGATGGAGGCCCGCGCCGCGCTCACCGGGCGCGAGCCGCTGCTCACGCGCTACACGGTGGCGGTCCTCGCCCGCACCCAGACCTACGACATCGCCGCCGCCCGCCGCGACCTGGGCTACGCGCCCCTGGTCACGGTGGCCGAGGGCGTCGAGCGCACCCTGGCCGCCCTGGAGGCCGCCCCGTGAGCGCGCCGGCCGTGCGCGTGCGGCTGCTCGACACCGGCCACTGCACGGTCCCGGCCAGCCACGTGCTGCGCGGCGCCCCGCCCACGCCCATGGACTGCCACGCCCTGGTCGCGCTGATCGAGCACCCCTCCCGTGGCCTGGCCCTCTGGGACGCCGGCTACGCCCCGCGCCTGCTCGACGCGCTGCGCCCCTGGCCGTTCCCGCTTTACCGCCTGGCGACCCCGCTGCGCATCGGCCCCGAGCTGGCCGCCGCCGCCCAGCTCGAGCGCATGGGCCTGCGCCCCGCCGAGGTGGGCCACGTGCTCATCTCGCACTTCCACGCAGACCACATCGCCGGCCTGCGCGACTTCCCCGCGGCCACCTTTGTGGCCGACGCCGACGCGATCGAGAGCGTCGCCGGCCTGGGCGGGGTCGCGGCCCTGCGGCGCGCCTTCGTGCCGGCCCTGCTGCCCGACGACTTCGCCCGCCGCGCCCAGCCGGTCTACCGCTACGACGGGCCCGAGGTGGCGCCGTTCGGCCCCTCGCACGACCTGTTCGGCGACGGCTCGCTGCTGCTGCTGCGCCTGCCCGGCCACGCCCGCGGCCAGCTCGGCCTGCTGCTGCGCACCGCCGCGGGCCCGGTCCTGCTCGCCGCCGACGGCGCCTGGCTCACCCGGTCGATCCGCGAGGGCCGCGGCCCGGGCCGCGCCGGCTACCTGATCGCCGACGACCCCCGCGCCCTCGACGCGACCCTGGCGAAGCTGCGCGCCTTCGCCCTGGCTAACCCCGCGGCGCGGATCGTCCCGACCCACTGCCCCGAGAGCCTCGCCATGGCGCGGCGCGGCGAGCTGTAGGGGCCGCCGTGGAGCTCGCCCTGCTCGCCATTGGCTCGCGCGGCGACGTGCAGCCCTTCGCCGCCCTCGCGCTGGCCCTGCGCCGTGCGGGCCACGCGGCGCGCCTGGTCGGCCTGGCCGACTACGCCGGCCTCGCCACCGACTACGGCCTGCCCTACACCGCGGTGGTCGGCAGCGCCGCCGAGCTGATGGACCGCGAGCTGGTCCACGGGGCCCTCGACGCCGCGGGCGGCGCCCTCCCCCTCGGCTTCGCGCGCCGCTTCCTCGCCCAGGTCGAGCCGCTCGTCGCGCGGCTGTGCGCCGAGTGCCTGCGGGCCTGCGCCGGCGCCGGCGCCCTGGTCGCCTCGACCCTCGGCCTGTACCCCGGGCTCTTCGTCGCCGAGCGGCTCGGCCTCCCCCTGGTCCCGGCCCACTTCCACCCGCAGGGCGCCACGGGCACGATGCCCGACGTGTCCTTTGCCGCGCCGCCGCCATGGGCGCCCCTGGCGGGGCTCTACAACCGGGCGACCCACGGCCTGGCCGCCCACGGGCTCTGGCAGCTCCTGCGCGGCCCCCTGAACCGCGCCCGGCGCGAGGCCGGGCTGGCGCCGCTCGGCGCGCCGGCCCTCTGGGCGCGGGTGCGCAGACCCGCCCCGCTCACCCTCTACGGCTACAGCGCCGCCGTCGCGCCGCCGCCGGCCGACTGGCCGCCGGGCCGCCTGGTGACCGGGTACTGGGCCCTCGAGGCCCCCGCGGGCTGGGCGCCGCCGCCGGAGCTGGCGCGCTTCCTCGCCGCGGGGCCGCCGCCGGTCTACCTCGGTTTCGGCAGCGTGCTGGCGGGCCGCGACCCCGCCGCCGTCACCGCGCTGCTGGTCGAGGCCCTGCGCCGGGCCGGCAGGCGCGGGCTGATCTATCGCGGCGCCTGGGGCGACCTGGCGCCCGGCGCGCTGCCCGAGGGCGTCATGGCCATTGACGCGACGCCCCACGACTGGCTCTTCCCCCGCGTGGCCGCCGTCGTCACCCACGGCGGCGCCGGCACGGTCGCCGCCGCCCTGCGCGCCGGGGCTCCGGTCGTGTGCGTGCCGTCCTACGGCGACCAGCGCTTCTGGGGCCGGCGCGTGGCGGCCCTGGGCGTCGGGCCGCCGCCGATCCCGCGCCGCGAGCTCGAGGCCGGCCGCCTCGCCGCCGCGATCGGCGCGGCGTGCGCCGATGGGGCGATGCGCGAGCAGGCCGCCGCCATCGGCGCCGCCCTGTGGGCCGAGGACGGGGCCGCCCGCGCCGCCGAGGCCCTGGACGCCGCGCTCGCCGCCCGGCCGGCGGGGGGACGCGCCCCACACCTGGCTGAAGGACGACCCTGACCGCGCCGCGGCCCCCACGCCGGCGAGAACCTGGCCCGACGAGATACCGCGCCCCACACCCCACGGAAGGACCACCCTGACCATGCTGCCCATCACCATCGTCGGACTCGGCTCCTACCTGCCCGCCCGCGTCGTCGCCAGCGCCGAGCTCGAGGTCGCCCTCGGCCTCCCCCCCGGCTGGGCCGAGCAGACCACCGGCGTGCGCGAGCGGCGCTACGCGGCCGGCGAGACGAGCGCGGGCATGGCGGCCGAGGCGGCCCGCCGCGCCCTCGCCGCCGCCGGCCGCGACCTGGGCGAGCTCGACCTGATCGTCGGCGCGTCGAGCGGGCCCCAGCAGGCTATCCCCTGCACCGCCGCCCTGGTTCAGCGCGAGCTGGGCGCGCCCGATGGGCGCAGCGCCTGCTTCGACGTCAACGCCACATGCCTGAGCTTCCTCTTCGCCCTGCAGAGCGCGGCCCACATGGTCGCCGCGGGGGCCTACAGCTGCGCGCTGATCGTCAGCAGCGAGATCGGCACCCACTCGCGCAACCCCGCCGAGCCCGAGGGCGCCACGCTCTTCGGCGACGCCGCGGCCGCCGCCGTGATCACGCGCACCCCCCAAGGCGAGCCCGGCGCGCTCCAGTGCGCAAAGTTCGCCACCTACGGCAGCGGCGCCGGGCTGACCAGCATCCTCGGCGGCGGCACGCTGCACCACCCGAACGACCCGGCGACCACGCCCGAGATGAACCGCTTCCACATGCACGGCCCGGGGCTGCTGCGCCTGGCCGCCCGCACCCTCGGCCCCTTCCTCGACGCCTTCTTCGCTGAGGCGGGGTGGGCGCGGGAGGAGATTGACCTGCTGGTGCCGCACCAGGCCAGCCGCAACGGCCTCGGGCTGCTCACGGCGCGGCTGGGCTTCAGGCCCGAGCAGGTCTTCCTCAACCTGGCCGAGCGCGGCAACTGCATCGCCGCCTCGCTCCCCCTCGCCCTGGCCGAGGCCGCGGCCCAGGGCCGGGTCGGGCGGGGCGACCGGGTCGTGCTGCTGGGCACCGGCGCCGGCATGACCATTGGCGCCGTCGGGCTGACCTTCTGAGGGCGGGGGCAGCGATGCGTTCATCACGGTCTGCCCGCTGGCCCGACCGGCTGGCCTGGGCCCTGGCGCTGCTCTACGGGCTGGACCGGCTGCTGCGGCTGCTGGCCCTGCGCCGCTTCTTCCGCCGCCCGCCGCCGCCCGCGCCGGCCCGCTGGCCCGCGGTCACGCTGATCTGCCCGGTCACCCGCTCGCCCAACGACCTGCGCGTCGCCCTGGAGGCCCGCGCCGCGCTCGACTACCCCGGCCCGCTGCGCTGCCTGCTGGTGTGCGACGAGGCCGACGGCGCGTCACAGGACCTCTGCCGCGCGCTGATGGCCGCCCGCCCCGCCTGGCGCGCCGCGCTGATCCTCGTCCCGCCCGACGCCGGCGCGGTCGCCTCGAAGGTGGCGAAGATGCGCGCCGCCTTGCCCCACGCCGACGGCGAGGTGCTCTGCTTTGTGGACGACGACGTGGCGCTGCGCCCCGACGCGCTGCGGGTGCTGGTGCCCTACGCGCAGCGCCCCGGCGTCGGCGCCGCCTTTGGGCTGGCCTGCTACACTGCCTGGGGCACCCTCGCCGAGAGCCTGATGAGCGGCTTCGTCAACACGAGCGCGCTGCCCGGCTACGTGCCCCTGGCGCTCATGGTTGAGCCGTTCACGATCACCGGGCACTGCTTCGCCATGGCGCGCGAGCACTTCGACGCCGCGGGCGGACTCGAGGGGCTGGAGGGGCGCTTCGACGACGACCACGAGCTGGCGCGCCGCGTGCGCTGGCGCGGCCTGCGCGTCGTGCAGACCCCCCTGATCTACGACGTCGAGAACCGCCTCGCCACCCTGGCCGACTACCACGCCCAGCTGCGGCGCTGGGTGCTCTTCCCGCGCCAGGCCATGCTGCCCGACCTGAGCCGACGCGAGCGGGCCGCCCTCGCCCTCAGCGGCCTCGGCAACTACCTGCCGCCCCTGTCCGCGCTGCTGGCTCTGGCGACGCGGCGCCCGGCGGCCCTGGCGTCTCTCGGCCTGAGCCTGGGCGCGTTCGTCGGCCTCTACGCCCTGATCGAGCGGGCCTACCTGGGGCGCCCCATGCCAGCCGGGCGCCAGGCGCTGCTGCCCGCCCTCGCCGTGCTGACGCCGCTCCACGTCGCCCTGGCGGCCCTCGGCGGCGAGACGATCACGTGGCGCGGCCAGCGCCTGCGCGTCGAGCGCGGCGGGCGCTTCACCGTGCTCGGCGCCGAGGAGACATAAGCATGGCCTGGCTCTGGCGCCTGCTCGCCGCCCTGCTGCTCGCCGAGCGGCTGCTCAAGCACCTGGCCGTGGTGCGCTTCTTCCGGCGCCCGCCCGCCAGGTTCGAGCGCCAGCCCGGCCTGGTGAGCATCATGCAGCCCATCCTCAGCGGCGACCCGGCCCTCGCCGCGTGCCTTGGGCGCAACCTGGAGGCCCGCTCGGGCTACGAGCGCGAGTTCATCTGGCTGATTGACGATGACGATGCCGAGGCGCGCCGGGTCTGCGAGGGGCTGGCGGCGCGTCGGCCCGACCTGGCCATCAGGGTGATCGCGCTGCCGCCGCCCCCGCCCGAGCACAACCCCAAGCTGGCCAAGCTGATCGCCGGCGCGGCCCTCGCCCGCGGCGAGGTGCTCTGCGTGCTCGACGACGACACCGTGCTGCCCGACGGCGGGCTGGAGCTCTGCCTGCCCCACCTGGACCGGCCCGGGGTCGGCCTGGCCTTCGGCCTGCCCTTCTACACCAGCTTCGACAACCTCTGGTCGAGCCTGGTGGCCTGCTTCGTCAACAGCAGCAGCCTGATGACCTACATCCCCTTCGCCACGGCGCGCGAGCCGGTGACGATCAACGGGATGTTCTACGCGCTGCGCCGCGAGACGCTCGACGCGGTGGGCGGGTTCGTCGGCCTCGAGCGGGTGGTGGCGGACGACTTCGCCGTGGCGTCGCGGCTGCGCGACCACGGCTACAGGCTGGCCCAGACGCCGCTGCTGCACCCGATCCGCACCACGGTGCGCGGGCCGCGCCACTACGCCGGCCTGATCCAGCGCTGGCTGATCTTCCCCCGCGAATCGCTGATGCGCCACCTGGCCCCCGGCGAGCTGGCGGCCTTCTACGGGCTGGTCGCCGCGCCGGTCTGCTTCCCCTGGCTCGCCGCGGCGGCCCCGCTCGTCAGGCCGGGTCCGGCGGCGCGCCGCTTCGCCCTCGGCTACTTCGCCCTCAGCTACGCGATCTTCGCCCACCACAACCGGGCCTACCTCGGCTCGGCCGTGCCGTGGCGGCGCAGCTGGCTCGTCCCCCTCGTCCAGCTCGCGCTGCCGGCACAGACCCTGGCCGCCCTCCTGGCGCCGCGCCGGATCGTGTGGCGCGGGCACGTGCTGCGCGTCGAGCGCGGCGGCGAGCTGCGCCTCGTGCGCCGGCGCGCCCCGTGAGCCTCGCCGCGGCCCACGCGGCCTTCCTGGCGGCCCACCCGCCGCGGCGGCTGCTGATCGGCGGCGTGGCGTGGGAGCTGATCGAGGCGGGCGCCGGCCCCGCGGTGCTGCTGCTGCACGGCGGCCACTGCGTGCCGGCCGATGCCCGGCTCTACGAGGGCGCGCTCGACCGCCGG
>DAOLDO010000220.1:0-8533 GCA_035327325.1 Chloroflexaceae bacterium
CGATGGGCCGCCCCCCGGCCGCCGAGCGCGCCGACCGCTTCACGAAGACGCCCGAGCGCCAGCTCGGCGCCCTCGCGGCCTGGCTCGCCGCGCGGGGCCTGCGCTCCCCGGCGCGCCTGGTCACGCGGCTGAGCGAGGCGGTTATGCTCGCCCGGGGCCTGCTCACGGGGAGCTACATCGTCGCCCTTGGGGGCCGCCTGGTCGCCCTGGGGCCCGCCTTCAGACCCACCGACCTGGGGCCGGCGCCGGCCGGGCTTTACATGCTTCGCGACAGACTATGAGGAGGTTCCTATGCGTGTGCTGGTCACGGGTGGCGCGGGCTTCATCGGCTCGCACAGCGTCGCGGCCCTGCTGGCGGCGGGGCACGCGGTGCGCGTGCTGGACAACCTGAGCAGCGGCTCGGCCGCCAACCTGCCCCGCGAGGCCGAGCTGGTGGTCGGCGACGTCGCCGACGAGGCGGCCGCGACCGCGGCCGTGGAGGGCTGCGAGGCGGTGCTGCACCTCGCGGCCCTGGTGAGCGTGCCGCAGTCCCTCGCGCAGCCCCTGGAGACGTTCGCGGTGAACACGACGGGCACCGCCGTGGTGATGGACGCGGCGCGGCGGGCGGGGGCGGGGCGCTTCGTCCTCGCCTCGACCTGCGCCGTCTACGGCGACCTGCCGGGGGTGAAGGAGGAGGGCGCGGCCCTGGCGCCCCAGGTGCCGTACAGCGCGAGCAAGCTCATGGCCGAGGAGCTGGCCCGCTGCTACGCCCGCAGCTACGGGCTGCACACGGTCTGCCTGCGCTACTTCAACGTCTACGGGCCGCGCCAGCGCGCCGACTCGCCCTACAGCGGCGTGCTGGCCCGCTGGTGCGCCGCTGTGGCGACCGGCGAGCCCTGCCTGGTCTTCGGCGACGGCGAACAGACCCGCGACTTCGTCTCGGCCCACGACGTGGCGCGGGCCAACCTCCTGGCCCTCACCGCGCCCACGGCCGAGGCCGGCGGGGTCTACAACGTGGCCACGGGCCAGGCCACCTCGCTCAACGCCATCCTCGCGACCCTGCGCGAGCTGGCGGGGCCGCGGGCCCGCTGGGAGCACAGGCCCGCGCGACCGGGCGACATTCTCCACTCGCGGGGCGACAGCGGGCGGCTCCAGGCCCTCGGCTGGCGGCCCGAGGTGGGGCTGCACGCGGGGCTGGCCGAGCTGCTGGGGTAGATGGCCGCGATGGTTCGTGGCTCAGTTCTTCTGCCCGGCGTCGCGCGGCCCGCGCGGCGCCTATGCTACAATTGCGCAGTGGTCGGACCCCGATCGGGACGCCTGCTTATGCTCAATCGTTCGCGCGTGGCCGCCCAGATTGCGCTCCGTGACCGGCGCCGGCTGGGGCTGCTCGGGCTAACCCTGTTGCTCGCCGTGGCAGCCTACGGCGCGGTCGCTCTGCTCCCCTGGGTTCAGCTTGCCCGCGGCGGCGAGGCCCTCGCCCGCGGCGACCCTTATCAGGCCGTCGCACACCTTGAGCAGGCCGCGCTACGCCTGCCCCGCGAACCGTTCGTCTGGCGCCGGCTGGCCCAGGCTGAGCTGCTGCGCGGCAACCCGGCCGCTGCCGTGGCCGCCCTCGAGCGGGCCTACGCGCTGGCCCCCGAGGATCTGCTGGTGGTGCAGGAGCTGGCCCTGGCCTACGAGGCCAACGGAGATTTCGTCGTCGGCAATACGCTCTGGCGGGCCCTCAAGCTCGACGCGGCAGCCCTCGCGCGCTACGGCGAGCGCGCCTTCCAGGCCGGGGCCTACGCCGACGCGGCACGCTGGTTCGAGCGCGCCCTGCGCGCAGATGGCGCCCTTAACGAGTCGCAGCAGTTCCAGCACGAGATCGCCATGGCTATCACCGCCCCCGCGGCCGGGTCCGCAGCGACGGCCTTCGCGCGGGCCGACGGCCGTGTCCCCGGGGCGCGGCTCCGCTGGGTGACGGCCCACCCCCACTGGAATGTCGCGGTCGGGGATGCAGTGACCCAGGAGGCCGGCAGTGAGGCCGGCGTGCTCTTCTGGGATGGGGCGGCCATCGCTGTCTTCGAGGCCGACGAGCGCGGCCGGTATCTGCTCCGCGTCCGCGCTCGCCATAGTGCGCCTGCGCCTGTGCAGCTGGCGCTCTATCTCAACGGTCGGCGCGTCCGGGACGTTTCCCTGGAGCGCGGCGATGGCACGGCCGAGACGCTCGAAGTGGCCCTAGACCTTCAGGCGGGGCCGCAGGTGATCGCGATCCGCTTCCTCAATGACGGCGCCATCAATGGCGCCGACCGTAACGCGATCATTGAGTGGCTCGAGCTCGCCCCCGAAGCGCTTTAGGGGCCGTCCGACCACCTAAACATCGTATGTTATAATCTCCGGGCCTTACTGGTCCGGCCAGGCGCTAAGTGATGCGCGCAGACTGGAGCGAAGGCCAGGGCGGGGGCCTGAACTTGCGGCAGGAGCGGCTGCGGCTTCTATGCACGATATCGTAGCAGTAATACCGGCCCGTGGCGGCTCCAAAAACGTGCCCAACAAGAACCTTGCCCCGGTCGGCGGTAGGCCGCTGCTGTGCTGGACGATCGCGGCTGCTCTGCAGTCGCGGCGCATCACGCGCGTTGTGGTCTCGACCGATAGCGAGGCCATCGCGCAGGTCGCCCTGGCCGCCGGCGCCGAGGTCCCGTTTCTGCGTCCCGCCGCGCTCGCCGCCGACGATACGCCGGGTATCGCCCCGATCCTTCACGCGGTGCACTGGCTTGGCGACCACGAGCGCTACTACCCTGATGCGGTCGCCTGCCTGCAGCCCACCTCGCCCCTGCGCACAGCACAGGATGTGGACGCGGCCGTCGCACTCGCCGAGCGGGTAGGCGCCGACGCGGTCGTCAGCGGGGTCGCCGCGGCGCACCATCCTTTCTGGATGAAGCAGCTGGAACCCGACGGCCGCGTAAGGCCGTTTCTCCCTGACACCGCCCCGGTCACCCGTCGCCAGGAGTTGCCCCCCGTCTATGCCCTGAACGGAGCGATCTACCTCGCGCGCCGCCGCGTGCTGGTCGAGCAAGAGACGTGGTACACCGACAGGACATTTATGTATGTCATGCCCGAAGATCGCTCGCTCGATCTCGACACACCCTGGGGCGTTCATCTAGCTGATCTGCTCCTCACATCAAGGCAGTCCGATGAGACAGTTTGAGCTTGCCGGCCGCGCTGTCGGCGCCGGGGCGCCCTGTTTTATTATCGCCGAGGCCGGGGTCAATCATAATGGCGAGCTGGCCCTCGCTCGCAAGCTGGTCGAGGCCGCCGCCGATGCCGGGGCCGACGCCGTAAAGTTTCAGACCTTTCGGGCTGACCGGCTGGTGGCGCCGAGCTCGCCAAAGGCTGCCTACCAGATCGAAACCACGGGCGGCGCAGAGTCGCAGTACGAGATGCTTCGCCGGCTTGAGCTTTCCGAGGCTATGCACCTGGAGCTGATCCGGCAGTGCGAGCAGCTGGGCCTCACGTTCATCTCCACACCCTTCGATGAAGAAAGCGCCGATCTGCTGGAGCGGCTCGATCTCCCCGCTATGAAGCTGCCGTCAGGTGAGCTCACCAACCTCCCGCTGCTCAGGCACATCGCGCGCAAGGGGCGCCCGATGCTTATCTCAACAGGCATGGCCGGCATTGGCGAGGTTGAGGCGGCCGTGCGCGCGGTCGAGCAGGCCGGCGCTCGGGATGTCGCTCTGCTCCACTGTGTGAGTAACTACCCCGCCGATCCCGCCGCCGTGAACCTGCGCGCAATGAAGACCATGGAGCGCGCGTTCGGCTACCCTGTAGGCTACTCGGACCATACGCTCGGGTCCGCCGTGGCCCTCGCCGCCGTGGCCCTCGGCGCCGCCGTGATCGAGAAGCATTTTACCCTCGACACGACCCTGCCCGGGCCCGATCATCGCGCTTCGATCGAGCCGGCTGAGCTGAGGGAGCTGGTGCGCGGCATTCGCGCGGTTGAGCAGGCGCTGGGCGATGGGGTGAAGCGGGCCACCCCGGACGAGGCGGACGTGGCGGCAGTTGCGCGGCGGCGCCTGGTTGCGGCCCAGGATATCGAGGCCGGCGTGCCGCTGCGGGAGCAGATGGTCGCCCTGCGCCGGGCCGGCGCGGGACTTGAGCCCGTCATGTTGCCTCACGTCTTGGGCCGGCGCCCGCGCCGGAGGCTGGCCGCAGGCGAGCCGTTGACGTTTGAGGTGTTGGACTAGGACCAGGATCGCCTCCCGTGGCGGTCTCTGCGCCGAAAGCTGGCAGGCCTGACGATGGAGACGATGCGCACAATCGGGCTCGTAAGCGTCGCGCGCTCGGACTACGGGATCTACCGGCCCGTGATCCGGGCCCTGCAGGCCGACCCCCAGCTGGAGCTCAGGGTGATCGCCTCGGGGATGCACCTGTCCCCGGACTTTGGCCTGACTGTGCAAGCCCTCGAGGCCGACGGCGTGCCGGTCGCCGAGCGGGTCGAGATGCTGCTCGCCTCCGATAGCCCGGCGGCCATCAGCAAGTCCATCGGCGTCGGCGTGCTCGGGTTCGCTCAGGTCTACCAGCGCAGCCGCCCCGATCTGCTGGTCGTCCTCGGCGACCGGTTTGAGATGTACGCCGCCGCCCTTGCCGCCGTGCCCTTCAACATCCCGATCGCCCATATCCACGGCGGTGAGGTGACCAACGGCGCGATTGACGATGTCCTGCGCCACAGCATGACCAAGATGAGCCATCTGCACTTCGTCAGCGCCGAGCCCTATGGCCGGCGCGTGATCCAGCTTGGCGAGGAGCCCTGGCGGGTCGTTGTGAGCGGGGCGCCCGCGCTGGACCACCTCCACGCGCTCAGGCCCGTCGAGCCCGAGCTCTTTCATAGTCGCTACGGCGTCGATCCGCGCCGTCCATTTCTGCTCGCCACCTACCACCCGGTCACGCGTGAGTTCGAGCAGGCCGAGTGGCAGTTCGGCGAGCTTCTCGCGGCCCTTGCCGAGCTGGCGCTGCCGGTGCTGTTCACAATGGCCAACGCCGATACGAATGGCCGCATCATCAACGCGATGATTCGGGACGCCGCGGCGACCTACCCCTGGGCGCACCGGGTTGACAATCTGGGCGTCGAGGCCTACTTCAGCGCCATGCGCTACGCGGTGGCGATGGTGGGCAACTCATCGAGCGGTATCATCGAGGCGGCATCGTTCGAGCTCCCCGTGGTCAATGTCGGCTCGCGCCAGCACGGGCGGGCGCGGGGCGCGAACGTGATTGATGTCCCCTATCGCCGGCACGAGATCCTTGCCGGCCTGCGCCGCGCCCTCGCGCCCGACTTCCGGCTGTCGCTGCGGGGGATGGCCAACCCCTACGGCGACGGTCGGGCCGCCGAGCGCATCGCGGGTGTGCTGCGGACGGTACCGCTCGATCAGCGGCTGCTGATGAAGTCGTTTTACGATCTGCCGCCCCCCCGCTGATCTGCGGCGCTCGAACCAGGCCTGCCTATGTCAAGCCGAACCTTCATGCGTGGAAAGCCCCGGTCGCACCCTGTCCCGCTGCTCTTGCTGGGGGGGGGTGGCCACGCCCGCGTGCTGATCGAAGCCGTTCAGGCCCTTGGCACCTACACGATCGTCGGGCTGCTCGATCCCAGGCCCGAGCTGCACAACACCCGTATCCTGGGCGTCCCAGTCCTCGGCGGCGATGAGCGCTTGCAGAACGTCTACGCTCAGGGCGTCCGCCACGCCCTCGTCGCCTTGGGCAGCGTCGGCAATGCGGCGACGCGCCGGCGCGTGTACGAGCACGGGCGCGCCGCCGGCTTCGAGCTGGTGACGCTGACCCACCCGCGCGCCTCGGTGTCGCCCACGGCGACGCTCGGCGCGGGCGCCACGGTGCTCAATGGCGCCGTCGTCGGCACCTACGTCTCTCTGGGCGAGAATGTGATTGTAAACACCGGGGCTGTGGTCGAGCACGATAGTGTGGTCGGCGACCACGTCCATGTTGCGACCCGCGCCTGCCTCGCCGGGGGGGTGTCGGTCGGCGCCCTCGCCCATATCGGCGCCAACGCCGTGGTGCGAGAAGGGGTGCGTATCGGCGAGGGGGCCGTCGTAGGCGCCGGCGCGGCTGTCGTGGGCGATGTGCCCGCGTGGACCACCGTCGTAGGGGTTCCGGCTCGCCCCATGGCCACGAGGGTCGCGCAAAGCCCGCCGCGCTGAGGTCGGCGCCGTCTGTCACGAGCCGAGAACCATGGCCGCCCATCAGGTAGGTAGTGGCTCCGGCATCGCGAGCAAAAGGGATGATGAAAGCACCGGTCGTTGCCAGTCTCTATCTGAAGCTAGAGCAGACTATCCGCGAGGCGCTGCAGCTGATTGACCGCAACACGTGCGGGATCGCGCTGATCGTGGATGCAGATCAGCGCCTGCTGGGGACGGTCACGGACGGCGATATCAGGCGCGCGATCCTCGCCGGGGCCGATCTGCACACGCCGGTGTCGGTCCTGCTCGAGCGCAAGGCCGGCTCGCTCTACGCCGAGCCGGTCACCGCGCCGGCGGGCGCCGGGCCTGACGAGTTGCTGCATCGTATGCGGGAGCGCAGCGTGCGCCAGATCCCGCTGCTCGACGAGGCGCGCCGCGTGGTGGGGCTGGCAACGCTCGACCAGCTGCTCCCGGAGCACCAGGGGCAACTCCAGGCGGTGATCATGGCCGGCGGGTTTGGCAAACGGCTGCTCCCGTTGACTGAGCATACGCCGAAGCCCATGCTGCTGCTCGGCGGGCGCCCGCTGCTGGAGCACACGATCGACCAGCTGCGCGCCGCCGGAATCCACGCTGTCAATATCACCACCCACTACCTCGCCGAGAAGATTGTCGAACACTTTGGAGATGGCAGCGAGTTCGGCGTCAGGCTGAACTATGTCCCGGAGGAGCGTCCCCTGGGGACCGCCGGCGCCCTCGGCCTGATCGAGCGGCCCAGCGAGCCGGTGCTGGTGATCAACGGCGATGTGCTCACCCGCGTGGATTTTCGCGCCTTGCTCGCCTACCACCGCGAGCACAGCGCCGACCTGACGGTCGCCGTTCGGCAGTATGAGATGAAGGTGCCCTATGGCGTGATCGAAGGCGACGGCCCCTACGTCCGCCAGATCCGCGAGAAGCCCGATTACCGGTTTCTTGTGAACGCGGGCATCTACCTGCTCAACCCCTCAGTGTATGCGTACATCCCTGCCGGCGAGCGCTTCGATATGACCGATCTGATCCAGGCGCTGCTCGACGATGGCCGCACCGTCGTGAGCTTCCCGGTGGTTGAATACTGGCTGGACATCGGCCAGCCCGCCGACTACGAGCGGGCTGAGGAAGATTTTCGTAGCGGGAGGATTGTCTCTTGAACTGGTCAGGCAAGCGTGTACTCGTGACGGGCGCGGGCGGCTTTATCGGCAGCCATCTTACGGAGCGCCTGGTCGAGGCCGGCGCACAGGTGCGCGCGCTGGTCCACTATAATGCGCTGGGAACATGGGGGTGGCTGGACACCTCGCCGAGGCGCGATGCCTGCGAGGTCTTCTCAGGCGATGTTCGCGACCGGGACAGCGTGCGCCGCGCCATGCAGGACGTCGAGGTCGTGTTTCACCTGGCCGCGCTGATCGCCATCCCGTACTCGTACCAGGCGCCGTTATCCTACGTTCAGACCAATATCGAGGGGACGCTGAACATCCTCAGCGCGGCGCGCGACCTGGGCGTCGCGCGCGTGGTCCACACCTCGACGAGCGAGGTGTATGGGACGGCCCGCTACGTGCCGATTGACGAGGAGCACCCGCTGCAAGGTCAGTCGCCCTACTCCGCGACGAAGATCGGCGCGGATAAGCTGGCGGAGGCGTTTGGCGACTCGTTCGGCCTGCCGGTGACGACGGTTCGCCCGTTCAACACCTACGGCCCGCGCCAGTCGGCGCGCGCGGTCATCCCGGCGCTGATCACGCAGTGCCTCAGCGGCGACACCGTGCGTCTCGGCAGCCTCCACCCCACGCGCGACTTCAACTACGTCGCCGATACGGTCGAAGGCTTCGTGGCGGCCGCGAGCGCCGACGCGGCAGTTGGGGCGACGATCAACATCGGCTCCGGCCGCGAGATCAGCATCGGCGATCTCGTGCAGCTCGTGGCGCGCATCCTCGGCAGATCCGTGCAGGTCGTCGTGGACGAGCAGCGCATCAGGCCGGAGAAGAGCGAGGTTGACCGCCTGCTCGCCAGCAACAGCCGCGCCCGCGATCTGCTCGGCTGGGCTCCCCGCGTCTCGCTGGAGGAGGGGATCGAGCGCACGATCACATGGATCGCCGAGCATAGCGAAAGGTACCGCCCCGGTGTCTACGTCTCATGAGCCTGGCGCGCGCCCCGGCGCTGACGTCATCCCGCTCTGCGCGCCCCATATCGCGGGGAACGAGTGGCAGTACGTCAAGGCGTGCTTCGACACCGGCTGGGTGTCGTCGGTCGGGTCGTACGTTGACCGCTTCGAGGCCATGCTGGCCGCCCGTGTCGGCGTGAAGCACGCCGTGGCCACGGTCAACGGCACCGCGGCGCTGCATATCGCGCTGCTCGTGGCGGGC
>DAOLDO010000221.1:0-8532 GCA_035327325.1 Chloroflexaceae bacterium
GCAGGGCGGCGGCCGCCGCGGCCGGCAGCCGGCCCTCGGCCAGGTCGGCAAGCTGGTTGTAGACGATCCGCGGCATCTCCCCCTCCCAGGACTCCCCTGAAGGTTCCATCCCTACAGAGGGCCGCGGGGTCGGGGAAATACATCGGCGCTACGGGCGTCGCCCGGCTCACCCGGCGGCCAGGAGCGGCGCGGGGCCGCGCGCCAAGTCGAGCAGGGGGGCGACGCAGCGGCGCCAGCGGGGCCGCAGGCTGTAGACGCAGGCGAGGCGCAGGCAGGCCGCGCTGGCGTAGGCGTCGAGGCGCGCCTGCACGGCCGGCGCGGGGTCGTAGCCCGCGCAGAGGGCGCGCCGGGCCCGGGCGGCCTGGTCGCCCGCCAGCAGGCCCTGGAGGGCCCGCAGCTCGAAGTGGACGAGGGCGTTGGCCAGGTCGAGGGCCGGCTCGGCGCGGGCGAGGGTGTCGAAGTCGAGCAGCCCGATGCGCGCGCCTTCCGCCACCATGATCTGCTTGTCGTAAAAGTCGCGGTGGGCCGTGACCAGCGGCCCGCACGTCGCCGTGAGGGCCTCGCCGACGGCGGCGGCCAGGTCGGCGAGAGCGGCGCCGGTCGCGGGATCGTAGGCGCCGGCGAGAGCGGCCCAGCGCCCCAGGGTCTCGCGTTCGTCGGCGGGGCCGTGCTCGCGGGCCTGGGGCGGGGGCGCGGCCTCGTGGAGGGCGCGCAGGGCGCGCCCGGCGGCGCGGGCGCCCTCCACGAGAGCGGGGCCGGCCGGGAGCTGATGGAGGGCCACGCCGGCGAGGGCCGTCCAGCGCACGACGCCGGCCCGCGCGTCAATGGCGAGGAGGTGGGGGGTGGCGAAGGCGCCGCCGCCGAGCCCGTTGGCGGCCGCCCCCGCGGCGGCCAGGGCCTCGGCCCGCCCGGGCCTGACGACCTTGGCGAAGACGGCGCCGTCGCCCTCGGGCAGGCGGACGACCGCCCGGCGCCCGGGCTGGTGCGCCAGCAGGCGGGCGCCGGGCCGGCGCAGCAGGGGGGCGAGCCCGGGCAGGCGGGGGTCGGCGCCGCGCAGCTGGAGGGCCACGGCGCCGGGGGCGGCCCCCGGGGCGACTAGGGCCACGTCGGCCGGGTCGGCCGCGCCGACGGCGCGCTCGGCGGCGGAGCGCCCGGCCCACCACTGGCCGGGGACCGGCTCCGCGTCCGCGCCCACGTACTCGAGCAGCAGGTGCTCGGGCGAGCGGGGCCAGGCCCGGCGCAGGCACAGCGGGCCGGCGGGCAGCCCGAGGCGGGCGGCGACCTCAGCGGGCGGGGTCAGCTCAGCGAGGGCGGCGAGGACGCGCTCAACCATGCCAGCCCCCCCTGGCGTGGGCGCGCAGCGGGCGGCGCCCGGGCTCGCCGGCAAGGGCATCCTCGGCGGCGGCGACGAGAGCGGCCACCTGGGCCGGCCACGCCGGCGCCCTGTAGCGGAAGGGCTCGGGGGCCAGGCGCAGCAGCCCGAGGGCGCTGTAGCGACCGATCTGCTCCGGCGCGGGCGGCGGGGCGACCTCGGCGTAGCCCTCGCACAGGGCCCTGGCGAGCGCGTGGGCGTGGGCCGTCGTGCCGCGCCCGAGGGTCACGCCGCGCAGCAGGTGGGCGATAAAGGTGCCCAGGTCTGCGGCGGGGTCGCCCCAGCGGGCATTGTCGAGGTCGAGCAGGGTGGCCTGCCCATTGCCGACCAGCACCTGGTCGGCGTAGAAGTCCCCGTGCAGAGGGCGCGCAGCGGGCGGCGCAGCCTCGAGGGTGGCCGCGAGGCCGGCGGCGAGCCAGCCGACGCGGGGCGCAAGGCCGGGGCAGATGGCGGCGACGGAGGCCGCGGCGGCCGCGAGGTCGGCCGAGGGGGTCGCGGCCACGGCGCGGGGCAGCCCCTCGGCGGGCTGGGCGTGGAGCGTCGCCAGGGCCGCCCCGGCGAGCCGCAGGGCCCCGAGGTCGCCCGCGTCGTCGCGGATCAGGCTGGCGAGGGCGCGGCCGGGCCGCCAGGCAAAGAGCATCGCCCGGAGGTCGTCGGCGGAGGCCAGGGGCGCGGCAAGGTCGAGGGGGCCGGCGGGCCGGAACGCCCCGGCCGCGGCCCGCGCCTGCTCGTAGTCGCCGGCGCAGTAGATCTTCAGGAGGGCGTCGCCCCGGGCCGCGCCCACGAGTCGGCCGACGTAGCGACGCTCGGGCCTGTAGCGCAGGTGGACGAGGGCGGCCTCGGCCAGGTCGTCGCGGGCCGGGCAGATGGACGCGAGGAGCCGCGCGCGGCGCCGGGGGCGGGTCAGACGCGCCATCGGGCGCAGCTCGGGGTCGTAGGGCCAGCTGTAGACGGCGATGCCCGAGGCGTCGAGGACCATGCCGCCTACCCCGATGGCGCCGGGCTCGTCGCGCAGGCGCGCGGCGTGGGCGAGCTTGTGGCGCAGGGCCTCGGCGTAGGCGCGGGCGTAGACCGTGGTTGGGCCGGCGGGGAGGATCACCCTGTAGGCGACCAGGCAGTTAGTCCCTGGCTTATAGCGCACGTACATCGGCTCAACGGCGCCGAGCTGGGCGTCGGGCGCGGCCGAGCGCAGGGCCAGCGCGAACGCCTCGGGGTCGAGCAGGACGGCCAGACCGGGGATGGCCGGGTCGCGGGCGACCAGGGCGGCGTCAGCGGGCGACAGCATCAGCTTCCTCCTCGGCGCCGGCGCGGCGGCGCTCCTCTAGCTGCAACTGGTACAGGGCCGCGTACTTGCCGCCGCGGGCGAGCAGCTCGGCGTGGGCGCCGCGCTCGACCACCCGGCCCTGCTCGAGGAACAGGATGAGGTCAACGTGCTCGACCGTGCGCAGGTCGTGGGCGATCAGGAAGGTGGTGCGGTCGGCGGTCAGGCGCTCGAGGGCGTCGCTGACGGCCCGCTCGTTGGCCTGGTCGAGGCCCGTGGTGGGCTCGTCGAGGATGACGATCGGGGCCTGGCGCACGGCGGCGCGGGCGATGGCGATGCGCTGGCGCTGGCCGCCCGAGAGGGTCGCGCCGCGCTCGCCAAGGACGGTGTCGTAGCCCTGGGGCAGCTGCGTGATGAAGTCATGGGCGTTGGCCAGCTTCGCGGCCGCGACGATCTGCTCGGGCGAGGCGCCGGGGGCGCCGTAGGCGATATTCTCGCGCACGCTGGCGGCGAAGAGCACGCTCTCCTGGAGCACCACGGCGATCTGGCGACGCAGCGAGGCCAGGGTGTAGGCCCGCACGTCGCGCCCGTCCACCAGCAGCCGGCCTGTGGTCGGGTTGTAGAAGCGCAGCAGCAGGCTGGCCAGGGTGCTCTTGCCGCCGCCGGAGGGGCCGACGAGGGCGACGCGGGTGCCGGGCGCGACCGCGATGGACAGGTCGCGGAGCACAGGGGCGCCCTCGGTGTAGGCGAAGCTCACGCCCTCGAAGCGCACCTCGCCGCGCAGGCGCGGGGCGGGGGCGGCGCCGGGCAGGTCGCGCACCTCGGGGGTGGTGTCCAGCACCTCGAGCACGCGCTCGCCCGAGGCGCTGGCCTTGGCGATGCGCCCGGCGTACTTGGCCAGGTCGCGCATGGGCTTGAAGGCGCTCTTCAGGTAGGCGCTGAAGACCAGCAAGTCGCCCAGCAGCAAGTCGCCGCCGAGCACCAGGAGGGCGCCGTACCAGAGCACCAGGGCGGTGCCCACGGCCACGAGGGCGTCCACGCTGCGCTCGAGCCCGGCGGCGAGACGCCGGCCGCGCACGCCCTCGCTGAGGCTCTTGCGGTTCTGGCGGGCGAAGGCCCGGTCCAGCAGGGGCTCGAGGCCGAGGGCCTGAACGACCTTAATCGCCCCCAGGGTCTCGGCGGCCGAGGCCGCCAGGGCGCCCTCGCGCCTGCGCTCCTCGCGGGCGACGCTACGGATGCGCCGGCCCATGCGGCCCATGGTCAGCAGGAAGAGCGGCACGACCGAGAGGGCCAGCAGCGCCAGCTCGACGTTCATCCAGAGCATCACCAGCAGCATGCCGGCCAGGGTGAGCAGGTTGGCCGCCAGGGGCAGCATGGCCGTGACCGTCACCTCCTGCAGCCGGCCGATGTCGCCTGTGAGCCGGTTGATCAGGTCGCCCGCGCGGGCCTGGCTGTGGTAGCCCAGCGAGAGGCGCTGGATGTGGCGGAACAGGTCGGCCCGCACCTCGGTGAGCACGTGGTTGCCGGCCAGGGCCAGGGCGACGGTGCTGAGGTAGGCGAGCGCGGCGCGGCCCCCGGCGACCGCGAGGACCATCAGGGCGGCCAGGGCGGCCAGGAGCTCGGGGGTGAGCCCGGCGAGCAGGCCCGGCAGAGCGCCGTAGTGGGGGACCAACACGTAGTCCACCAGCAGCTTGAGCGGCCAGGGCTCGAGCAGGCGCAGGGCGATCTCGCCGAGCAGAGCCAGGGTGCCGCCGGCGATCAGCGGGGCCTGGGGGCGCAGGTAGGGCCGGAAGCGGCCCGCCACCCGCGCCAGGCTGCCCAGCGTCGCCCGGGCCCGCCCCATGGCCGCCGTCGCGCCGAGCCGGGCGAAGAGGGCCCGCGCCGGCATGCTCTGGCGGAAACGGGCCGCCAGTTCCCTACCACGAAGCGCACGAAGGCCAAGATTGCGCGGGGAGCCGATCGTGATAGCTTCGGCCGCGCGAGCGGCGCGGGAGGGTTCGGGGCGGGAGGGCGTCTCGCGCACCTTCGCGCTCTTCGTGGCCTTCGTGGTCAGATCGTCCGGCCTTGTGATCTGGGGCCGCGCCAGCCGCGCCCTCACGAGCGCCCACAGGGCGACGAGGCGCGCGACGAGGGCGGCCGCGGCCGGCGCCAGCCTCGCGCGGAGCGGGTCCAGGCGCCCGCGCGACCGCTGCCGGTCAAGCATGGCGCACCTGCCCCAGGGGCCGGCGGCCCAGCCCGGCCAGGTCGAGGATGCGGCCGGCCACGGCGTCCCAGGTGTGGCGGGCCATCACCTCGGCGCGGGCGGCGGCGCCGAGGCGCGCGCGCAGGCCGGGGTCGGCCCTGAGCATGGCCAGGGCCTCGGCAAGGGCCCCGGCGTCGCCGGGCGGGCAGAGCAGGCCGCTGCGCCCGTGCTCGACCACCGCCGCCACCTGCCCGACCCGGCTGGCCACCACAGGCAGGCCCGCGGCCATGTACTCGAACAGCTTGAGCGGCGAGAAGTAGCACTGCTCGGCGGCGGGGTAGGGCGCTGTCGCCGCGTCCATCTCGCGCAGCAGGCCAGGGATCGCGGCGGGTGGGACGGCCCCGGTGAGCCGCACGGCGCCGTCGAGGCCCAGCGAGGCGGAGCGGCGCTCGACGGCGCCCCGCTCGGGCCCGTCGCCCACGATGAGCAGCCGGGCCTCGGGGGCGCGGGCCCGCAGCCGGGCGAAGGCGTCAAGCAGGACATCCAGCCCATGCCACGGCTTGAGCGTGCCGACGAAGCCGACGGTGAAGGGCCTGGCGGCCGCCGGCCGGCGCGGCGGGAAGCGGGCCGGGTCCACGCCATTGGGGATCACGAAGACGCGCCCCTGGGCGGCGGGGCTGCCCCGCAGGTAGTCGGCCACGCCCTCCGAGACGGCCAGCAGCGCCGAGGCGGCCCCGAAGGCGCGCCAGGCAGCCCGCTCGGCCCCGGCCCGGTCCACCAGCTCGCGGTGGTGGGCCTGCTCCTGGATCAGCGGCGCGTTCACCTCGAGCAGACCCGGCAGGCCGCGGGCATAGGCGTGCTCCATGCCCGCGTAGCTCCACAGGCTGTAGCGCTCGTAGACCAGGTCGAAGGGCCCCTCGCGCTCGAGGGCCGACGCCAGCTCGGCGTTGGCGGCGAGCATGGCCGCCTCGCGGGTCGCCGCCTCGCCCTTGGGCGGGCGGGGCAGGGCGTGGCAGGCCACGGCCGCGAGCCCGGGCGGGGGCGGGCCGTCGAGGCGGGCGGCGAAGAGCGACACCCGCGCCCCGCGGCGCAGCAGCGCCTGCACGACCGACTGCACGTGCACCGACGAGCCCTTGCGGCCGAAGGCCGGCACGCCCGGGTCGGCGCAGACGTAGGCGACGCGCATCAGAGCACCTCCTGGCCCACGAAGCGCTCGCGCGCCGCGCCGGCGAAGACCGCGCGCAGCGCGGCGCTGTTGTGGGCGATGTCGAAGCTGGCCTCGATCCGCCGGCGCGCCGCCGTGGCGAGGCGCAGGCGCAGGGCCGCGTCGCCGAGCAGCCGCTCCAGAGCCGAGGCCAGGGCCGCCGGGTCGCGCTGCGGCACCAGCAGACCGCTCACCCCGTCGTCGATCAGCTCGGGGATGCCGGTCACGTCGGTGGCGACACAGGGCGTACCGAGGGCCATGGCCTCGAGCAGGACTGTGGGCATGCCGTCGCGGTTGCCGTCGGCGCCCACGACGCAGGGCGCGGCGAAGGCGGCGCCGCCGCGCACCAGCGCGGCCACCTCGCCCTGGGGGCGCGGGCCGAGCAGGCGCACCCGGCCCTCGAGGCCGAGCCGCCCGATCTGCGCGGCCAGGGCGCCCCCGCACTCGCCGGCGCCGACGATCAGGCACTCCAGCTCGACGCCTCGGTCGCGCAGCAGGGCGCAGGCGTCCACCAGCACGTCGAAGCCCTTCTTCTCGATCAGACGCCCCACGGCGACGATCCGTCGCGGTCGCGCCGCGGGCGCGCTGTAGGGGAAGTGGGCCAGGTCCAGCCCGTTGTAGATCCGGCGCACCCCGGCGGCGTCCTCGCCGAACTGCTCGCGCAGGTGAGCGAGGTTGTAGTCGCTCACCGTGACCACGGCCGAGGCGTCGGCCAGCTTGCGCCGCAGGTCGTCCGGGTCCACCGACTCGTGGTACAGATCCTTCGCGTGGGCGGTGAAGCTGTAGGTGACCCCGGCCAGGCGCGCGGCCAGGCGGGCCACGCTGGTGGCCACGCTGGCGAAGTGGGCGTGGAGGTGGGTGATGCCGCGCCGGCGGACCAGCTCGGCCAGGGCCAGGGCCTGGGCGACGTCGTGGACGTCCTCGTAGCGGGCGGGGGCGAAGCGCTCCCAGAACGCGGGGTCCTGGGCGGCGGCGCGCACCTGGGCCCAGAGGTCGGCCGCGCGCAGGCCCTGGGAGGGGAGGTAGGTGACAGGGGCGCGCACGCGGGCCAGCTGCTCGTGGAAGCGGCCCTCGGTCGGGTGGCGCAGGGCGAAGATCTCGAGCTCGGCGCCGGCCGCCTCGTGGGCCAGGATCTCGTTGACGATAAAAGTCTCGGAGAAGCGCGGGTAGACCTTCAGCACGTAGCCGACTCGCGGCGTCTGCTCAGTCAGCACAGGTGATCTCTTTCAGCTGGGGCCGGCCGGCGGCCAGCCTGCGGACCATGTCGGGCAGGCGGTCGAGGGCGCCCATGTCGAGCCGGGCGCGGACCTCGGGCGGGGCGGCGGGCGCGGCGGCGAGCCACGCGGCGATGGCGGGCGCGGAAAGGCGGCGCGGGTGGAGCATGTCCACCAGGCCGAGGTCGCGCAGGCGCCTGGCGCGGATCAGCTGCTCGCGGCGCGGCTGCACGCGGGGCACCAGCAGGGCCCGCCGGCCGAGGGCCATGATCTCGCAGACGGTGTTGTAGCCGGCCATGGCGACGACGGCGTCGGCGCGGCGCAGCAGGGGCCCGGGCTCCTCGACAAAGGCGGCCAGCCGTAGCTGGGGGCGCCGGGCGACGATCTGCTCGAGTTGGAGCCGCTCGGCGAGGGGCATGAACGGGCCGGCGAGGATCACGCCGACCATGGCCTCGGGCAGCGCCGCCCGGGCGAAGGCCCTGGCCAGGGTGAAGCCGTCCTGGCCGCCACCGACGCAGCAGAGGGCGAGACGGGCCTCCGCGGGCACGTCGAGCTGCGCGAGCAGCGCCGCCTCGGCCTCGGGCCCGTCCGCGAGGAAGGCCCCGCGGTCCAGGTAGCCGGTGTGCACGAGCTTGGCGGCCACGGCGGGGCCGAAGCCATACTCGCTGGCCGGGTCGCAGACGCGCGGGTCGCCGTAGACCCAGATCTGGTCGTAGTAGGCGTCCACGGCCCCGTCGCCCCCCGAGGCGGCCCACTCGCGCCGGACGACGCCGGGCTCGTCGAGGATCTCGCGCAGGCCCAGCACGCAGCGGGCCCTGCCGCGGGCGCGCAGCCAGCGCAGGGTCGGCTCGAGCTCGCCGAAGGCGCCCAGGGGCACCTTGTCGGCGATAAGCAGGTCGGGGTCGTACGAGGCGACGGTGGCCTCGATCGCCCCGGCGCGCAGGCCAATGATCCGACGCAGCGAGATCGAGAGCGAGCGTGGGCGGTAGGCGCCGTCGCGCTCCTTGTGCAGGGCCGGGAGGGTCAGACAGTCAATGCCCTCGGGGATGGCCAGGGCACCGAGCTCGCGGGCGCCGCCGATCAGCAGGATGTTCGGGCGCGGGCTCAGGCGCAGCAGGGTGCGGGCGAGGAGCAAGTTGCGGCGCATGTGGCCGAGGCCCTGGGTGTCGTGGGAGTAGAGCACGATCCTGCGCGGGCGGCGCGCGTCGCCGAGGTAGTCCGGTCGCCCCTGGCCCTGCTCCGGACCGGGCCGCTCGCGATAGGTGGGAGCGCCGCGAGCAAGGGCCATGTGTGAGCGTG